>NZ_JBSIPA010000238.1:0-9969 GCF_053574605.1 Caballeronia sp. M23-90
TAACGCGATACTGCCGTTGGCGCTGGCGTAGGCGGCGTGGCTGGCGCGGCAGTATCGCGTTGACGGGTGCTCATTTGATCGCAGGCGGACAGGCCGCCAAGAAGTGCGACCACGAGAGCAGCAGCGCCAATCTGTTTGATCTTGTTCATTTCAACTCTCCAAATCGATAAATCAAGAAGGTGTGACAGGTGTCGCGGAATCGGCGTGTTCTTGTCTCGCATCCTCCCCGGACGACAAAACAGGTCCCGCCGATTCTTTCAATCAGAGAGCAGAAACAGTGCCTGATCGGGTTATTCCGCAGAACAAAGCAAATGGCCCGCCACATTCGCATGTGGCGGGCCGTTTCTACTTGGTCCTGCGTCGGCTTTAAGTCCGTTGGTAAATCTCCGAGCCTTTCTTTACGAACTCGATGGCCTTGGTCTGCATGCCTTGCTTCAACGCCTCGATATCCGACACCCCCTGTTTAGCCGCATATTCACGCACGTCCTGAGTGATTTTCATCGAGCAGAAATGCGGGCCGCACATCGAACAGAAATGCGCGACCTTGGCGGAGTCCTTCGGCAGGGTTTCGTCGTGGAATTCGCGCGCCTTGTCCGGGTCGAGGCCGAGGTTGAACTGGTCGTCCCACCGGAATTCGAAACGCGCTTTCGACAACGCATTGTCCCGCACCTGCGCGCCCGGATGACCCTTGGCCAGGTCAGCCGCATGGGCGGCGAGCTTGTACGTGATGATCCCGGTCTTCACGTCGTCTTTGTTCGGCAGGCCCAGATGTTCCTTTGGCGTGACGTAGCAGAGCATGGCAGTGCCGAACCAGCCGATCATCGCGGCGCCAATGCCCGACGTGATGTGGTCGTAACCCGGCGCAATGTCGGTGGTGAGCGGCCCGAGCGTGTAGAACGGCGCTTCGTCGCACCAGTCGAGTTGCAGGTCCATGTTCTCCTTGATGAGCTGCATCGGCACATGGCCCGGACCTTCGATCATCACCTGCACGTCGTGCTTCCACGCGATCTGCGTCAGCTCGCCAAGCGTCTTGAGTTCGCCGAGCTGGGCTTCGTCGTTGGCGTCGTAGATGGACCCGGGGCGCAGGCCATCGCCGAGCGAGAAGCTGACGTCGTAGGCTTTCATGATTTCGCAGATGTCCTCGAAGTGCTCGTAGAGAAAGCTCTCCTTGTGATGCGCGAGACACCATTTCGCCATGATCGAGCCGCCGCGCGAGACGATGCCGGTCATGCGGTTCGCGGTCATCGGCACGTAGCGCAGCAAGACGCCCGCGTGAATCGTGAAATAGTCGACGCCCTGTTCGGCCTGTTCAATCAGCGTGTCGCGGAAAATTTCCCACGTCAGGTCTTCGGCCTTGCCGTTCACTTTTTCCAGCGCCTGATAGATCGGCACCGTGCCGATCGGCACCGGGCTATTGCGGATGATCCATTCCCGCGTTTCATGAATGTGCTTGCCGGTCGAGAGATCCATGACCGTGTCGCCGCCCCAGCGGATCGACCACGTCATCTTGTCGACTTCCTCGCCAATCGATGATGTCACCGCTGAATTGCCGATGTTCGCGTTGATCTTCACCAGGAAATTGCGCCCGATGATCATCGGCTCGCTTTCCGGGTGGTTGATGTTGTTCGGGATGATCGCGCGGCCGCGGGCGATCTCCTCGCGCACGAACTCGGCAGTGATTTCCTTCGGCGCACCTTCGCCGAACGCCTTCGCGCCGAAAGCCTGCCCGGGATGCTGCCGGCCCATCATTGCCGCGAGTTTTTCACCGTTCGGACCGCTTGTCCTCAGCGATTCAAGATATTCCGCGCGGCGCTGGTTCTCGCGGATCGCGACGAACTCCATTTCCGGCGTGATGATGCCCTGTCGCGCGTAGTGCATCTGCGAGACGTTCTTGCCCGCTACCGCACGGCGCGGCGTGCGGTGCAAACCCTTGAAACGCAAGTCCGCGGTGGCAGGATCGGCGGCGCGTTCACGGCCGAAATCGCTGGAGAGGCCGCTGAGCGATTCGGTATCGCCGCGTTCTTCTATCCACGCCTGGCGCAACGCCGGCAGGCCCGAGCGGATATCGATGCTGGCCTCCGGATCGGAGTAAGCGCCGGAGGTATCGTAGACATACACCGGCGGGTTTTTCTCGCTGCCGAAACTTTCGTTCGTGTCGGATTGCGTGATTTCGCGCATCGGCACGCGGATGTCGGGACGAGAGCCCGTCACGTAGATCTTGCGCGAATTGGGCAGCGGGGCGATGGCGGCGGCGTCGACGACGGCGTCAGCAGACAGGAATTTCGGGTTGGCGTTCATGCGGTTTCTCCTGTGTCGACCGGACTGGGCGCTTGGGCGCTCAGTCCGGTCCCATGCAGATGGTTGCTATGGGGACGGTGTTCCCAGCCGGCTGGCGCGCGTACAAGAAATTCGCAAGACGATCGCAGAACGATCGAAAGCACGCGCACAGTCGGCTGAGCCAAACGCTAGCAACGGGAGACCGACGAAAAAGCAGAGAGAGAAGGCGGCGGATTTGGCGAGGATGCGCGAGAAGAAAGAGAAAGACCCCGGCGCGGCAAAATCCGAACGCTTCCCTGCGCTGGCATTATCCAGATCAGGTTCAAAGGGTATTTCTCACCCGCGACACACGGACAATCCCGACAGACAGATTGCGATGTGCAGCGCAGGACCCCCGCGTTAGCAGCCGCAACAATACACCCCGGCGTAGCGTGTTGGCAACCATCTGTAACGATCTCGCGAAAGCGCGCGGCGCTTACTGCATAATGGCGTCCACTGCGTGCTGTCATGGTGTTTTCCCGGATGCGCCCCGAATATTTTCGTGCTGCCCGGTGTCACCTCAAGCGCGCGGCGGTTCGTGCCGGCTTTCGAGCGGGTTCCGAGCTTCGGCATGGTGATGCCCGACCCTTTTTTGCTGCTTCCGACATGTTGTTCTGCCTTGCCCGTTTTGCCGCGATATTCGAGCGGCATGCGCGCCGTTCATCGGGTCCCCGGTTCCTTCCGGCCGGATCGATGCCGGCGGTTCCGAGCATTTCTTCGGATTGGGCCGCACGGCCTGCCGATACTGCCAGCGGCGCGGAGTAACGGATGTCCACGTCGTTGCCGCCGCCGCAGTCTTCATCGACACCTGCGCCTTCGTCTTCTTCGCAGTACATTTCGCCCGCGACGCAGACTTCGGCGGACGTGTTGCCGTTTCCGCAGTCCACCGCCGATACCCAGGAGACGGGCGCGACGCAACCAGATGCTTTTTCGCCTGATACGGCGCCGCCTCAGCGCCGTCCGTTCAACCTGCCCGGCTATTTCCCCTTCCGGCTTCCAGCAACGAGAGGCGGGCGCATTGCGCTCGCGCTGTTCGTGGTCTATCTGGTCTGGGGCTCCACCTACATGGCCGTGCACTTGTCGCTGGAAGCCTTTCCTCCGCTGATGCTTTCCGGATTGCGCAATCTGTTCGCCGGCATCGGCTTGTTCATTTTTGCGGCGCGGCGCAATCCGGTCTGGCCGAAAGCCGCCGAAGTCCGCAACGCGGCGCTGGTCGGAACGTTGCTTGTGGGTTTATCGAGCGGGATGCTCGCGTTCGGCATGCGTACGGTCGAAACCGGAACGGCCGCCGTGATGGTCGCGACCGTGCCGCTGTTTGCTACGGTCATCGCCGCCATTGCGGGGCGCAAGGTGGCGAAGGGCGAATGGGTCGCGGTCGGGCTCGGGCTGGTCGGCATTGCATTGCTCAATCATGGCGATCCGTCTTCCGGTTCCACGGCAGGCAGCCTGGCTATTCTTTGCGGCGCGGTCTTCTGGGCCGGCGGCTCTCATCTCGCGAGCCGTCTCAAGCTGCCTTCGGATCTGCTGGTGTCGACTGCCTTGCAGATCGGCCTGGGCGGGCTGATGGCGACCATCGTGGCGTGGGTATCGGGTGAGCGCATCGTGAGCATGGCGTTCACGCCGTTCCTGTCGTATCTCTACCTCATGCTCGTCGGTTCGATGGCCGCCTACGTGGCGTATGCATACCTGATCCGTCACACGAGCCCGATTATCGCGAGCAGTTGCATGTACGTGAATCCGGTCGTGGCCGTGGTTATCGGCGCGGTGTTCCTGGGCGAGGTGATCACGAAGTGGACCGTCATGGCGACGCTGATCATCCTGGCGAGCGTGGGGTTGTCGTTCTGGTTCGATTACAAGCGGCGCGGGCTGGTTTGAGGTTCGAGCGCAAGACGAAAAAAGAGCCTCCGAGGAGGCTCTTTTTTCACATATGCATCGCGTTCCCGGCGCGCTGAATCAATTACGCGCCGCGATCCGTTCACATCATTCCGCGCCGTGCTTGTCGGCCGAGTTCGTGAGCGCGTTGCCCGCCTTCGAAATATCCTGACCGGCGCCCGCCGTCGTGTTGCAACCTGCGAGTGCTGCGGTTCCTGCGATCAACAGCAAAGCGATGAGACGAGTCATGAGCGATTCCCCTTGAGTATGCTGCGATTGATATAGGCAACTGGCCTATTGTCGATAAGCCGAAAAACCTTGCCCGAAGTCCGAATCCCGGCCATTCAGCGTATTAGCTAACACATCGTGGCTTTGGTTACGAGCGACCCTTGAAACGTCTTCGCCTGAATCATGGTTGGCGGCTTCGTTTCGATCGACCACACCGGTCTGAAGAATCTTAAAAAATTGGCCGTCCGCAGGCTGTAGGTGCGGATGTTTTTATCGTGTAGGCCAGCTCTGTAACTTGTGTCGGCGCTGTCCTACATGACTCAAATCAGCCAATGTCACGCCGTAAAATTGCGTACGCGGGGCATGGTCACGCGGATATCGGTGCCATGCGGTTCTCGCCGCTCGATCTCGATGCGCCCGCCGCGCGCGCTCACCCGCTGCCGCATGCCGAGAAGCCCGTGCGTGCGTGTGCGCAGCAGATCCTCCGGCCGGATGCCGACGCCGTCATCGGCGACATGCATGGACACGCGCTCATCGTCGAGCGCCAATGCAATCGATACCCGCGTTGCCCGCGCGTACTTCGCGGCATTCGTGAGCGACTCCTGCGCGACGCGGAACAACGCGATCTCCACTTCCTCGCCAAGCTTGATGTCGTCTTCAGGCAACGCGAGGTCGAGCGTCCAGCCGGTGCGTTGCGCGGTCTCGTCGGCAAGGGTGCGAAGCGCCGTGACAAGACCGAAGTTCGCGAGCACGGTAGGGCGCATGTCTTCGATGATCCGCCGCTTCAGCGCAATACCCTGATCCAGGTTGGCCAAGGCGCGGCCGAGTTTTTCGGCCATTGCGGGTTCCACGCTTTTCAGCTTGTTGTTGACCCAGGCAACATCCATCTTGCTTGCCGTAAGAATCGAGCCGAGTTCGTCGTGAAGTTCGCGGGCGAGTTCCGTCTTCTCGTTTTCACTCACCGATTGCAGATGCCACGCGAGCGCTTCGAGTTGGCGCGTGCGCTCGAAGACGAGTTGGTCAAGCTCTTCCTGTTGCGTGATGAGTTTCTGCTGCACGCGGTCCTGCTTGTCGAGCTGGATGCCGAGGTTGCGAAACAGAAGCAAGAACAACACGATGTTGAGCGCACACAACGCGCCCACGCAAAACGTGGAAATGCGCTGGTCGGCGCGGCTTGCATCGAGCGCGGATTGTGCGCGATTTTCCTCGTTGAGGCGCAACAGGGCGAGGGTGGTGTCGAGCGTGTCCGAGGTGGAGGCGGCCTGCGCGTTCAGGCCGGCCTTGATGCGTGCATCGAGGATGGTGCTGAGCTGCCGGAAACTGGTAAGCGCAGTATCGTCGGCCTTGCGACGGTAATAGGCGTCCAGCAATGCCACCGAGTTGCGTATGCGGGCCGCCGCAGCGTTGTAGTCCACGAGAGTCGCCGCGTCCGGCGCCGAATGGAATGCGCGCTCGTCGGCGGTGAGTGACGCAATGTCACCGTTTAGCGCCGTCAACAAGGTGGTCGCGCCTTTGGCCTCGAGCGCGGTCTCGTACTCCGCGGCGATGCGCATGCGGCCGGACTCGAGGATCACGAGACCGCCAACCGTGATCACGATGGCCACGGTCATCGCGACGGCCCAGCTCCAACGGCGCATCCAGCCGTTGATGCGCGCGTTCAGCCGGGCTGCATGGCGCGCGAAGCTCGGGGCCGGGGGCGCCTTGCTGCCGTCGTGCAAAGAGGAAGTCATAAGGATCGCCGGGTTTTTATGTAGCCAGTGTAACTTTCCGAGTCGGTCGGGGCCGCTGAATCATCGTGAAACACGGCAACCCAAGACATTTGAAAGCGTTTGTCGGCGCCGTCCTACAGCAAAACCGGCCAGCGTCCAGATGGAAGCCGGCCGACTCGCCGCTACCATCCGGTCATCAAGACCAACTCTATGGGGAACCGATCATGTTGAAGTGGGCATTGTTTTTCGCGATTATCGCCGTCGTTGCCGGTCTGCTTGGCTTCACCGGCGTTGCAGCGGGTGCGGCCGGGATTGCCAAGTTCCTGTTCGTGCTGTTCCTGATCGTCTGCGTGGTGTTCCTCGTGCTCGGCTTTGTAGTGACGAAGAAAATAGTCGACTAGCGCCCGCTCGTTTCTTCGATGCGGCCGGTGGTTCGCAAGGGGACTCAACGAAGCCGACTTTGCGAACCCGACGCCCGGAACGCTCCATCGGACGGAGAGGTCACCATGCTTCACTACGCCGTCATTTTCTTTGTCATTGCGATCATTGCCGCGGTGTTCGGTTTCACGGGGATTGCTGCGGGCGCCGCCGAAATCGCAAAGATTCTCTTCTACATTTTTCTCGTGGTGTTTGTCGTTACCTTGCTGCTGGGTGTGTTCCGGACATGATGACCAGGCACGCCGTATGCGAACGATAAACACAGCGACCGTAGACGCGCCGCTTAAGCCGTTTATTCATCCCGGCACGCGTCCGGATCCCGTCCAATCGCTGAAATTAGAACCCCAAATCTGGAGCACATCAATGTCGAAATCGTCTGCTGTAAAGGCTGCACCGGTCCAACCCAACGAGGCCGGTCAGAAGTCTGATCCGTTTGTGCTGGATGTGGAGAAGATCCGCGCCGACGCACGTCAACACATGGACGACGGTCCCGTTACATCCAGCTATGGCGCTGACAAGGATGTCGTGCTGAAGCTGCTGAACGACGCGCTCGCGACCGAGATCGTGTGCACGCTGCGCTACAAGCGTCACTACTTCATGGCGAAGGGCATCCATTCGGAAGCCGTCGCGAGCGAGTTCGCCGAACATGCGACCGAAGAGCAGGAACACGCCGATACCCTCGCCGAACGAATCGTCCAGTTGGGTGGCGAGCCGAACTTCGCGCCAGACAGCCTGGCTTCGCGTTCGCATTCGGAATACAAGGAGGGTGGCAACCTTATCGACATGATTCGTGAGAATTTGATCGCCGAGCGCATCGCCATTGATACGTATCGGGAAATCATCCGGTATCTCGGCGAGAAGGATGTCACCACGCGCCGTATCTTCGAGGAGATTCTGGCAGTCGAAGAAGAACACGCCGACGACATGGCCGACCTGCTCGACGGCCTCGACGGTTGACAGGGCGTTGAAGTAACGGACGACTGAAAGCGAAAGACGGCGCGCGGCGGAATGATTTCCGCCGCGCGCCGTCAGTACAATGGTGCAAATATAAAACGGCCGCGGGCAGCGCAGATGATTCGAGTGTTGATAGCGGACGATCACGCAATCGTGCGAAGCGGGTTCCGGCAATTCGTTGCCGACGAACCCGACATGGAAGTGGCAGGCGAAGCGTCCACCGGGGACGAGACTATCGCGCTCGTGCGTGAGAGCGCGTTCGATGTGGTGCTGCTGGACATTGCGATGCCGGATAAAAACGGCATTGACACGCTGCGCGTGATCAAGCAGATTCGCCCGGAGCAGGGTGTGCTGATGCTTTCGGGCTATCCGGAGAGCCAGTACGCCATCAACCTGCTGCGCGCCGGCGCCAATGGTTATCTGAACAAGGATGCTGCACCCGACGAAATCGTGCGCGCCATTCGCACGGTCGCGCGCGGGCACCGGTACTTGTCGGAATTCATCGCCGATGCACTCGCGGACAAGCTCGAAAAGCCCGCTGCGGAGCGGCCACACGAGGCCTTATCGGAGCGCGAGTTCCAGATTTTTTGCAAGCTTGCCGGCGGACAACTGCCGACTGAAATTGCGGACGAGCTGCATTTGTCGGTGAAGACGATCAGCACGTACCGCGCGCGCGTTCTCGAAAAAATGCGCCTCGCGAATAACGCCGATCTTACGTATTACGCGATCAAGAACGGATTGATCGAGTAGGAAGCAGGAGGATGCCCGCCGTGGGCCAACAAACGATCGCCGATGAAACCAGGCTTGCACAGAAGCGGCCGCTGAGCGTGTTGCTGATCGAGGATTCGCCGTTGATCCGGCGCAGCCTCGTGGAGGCCATCGATGCGTCCGGCGAGCTGAAAGTGAGTGCCTGGGCCGATACGCCTGAAGGCGCGATTGCGCTGCTGGCTTCGGCGGCATTCGACGCGGTGATCGTCGACTTGCAGTTGAAGAGCGGCTCGGGCATCGAGGTTCTTTCTTATTTGCAACGCACCGGCATCACCGATTCAACCTTCGCCGCCGTGCTGACCAACCATGCGTTGCCGGCCTACCGCGAGCGCTGCCTGCAATACGGCGTGCGCCATTTCTTCGATAAATCCCTGGAATTCGACCGCGTGCTCGACGCGCTGCATCTTTATGCGCGCGCCCGGGAATGAGCACGTCCGGGAACGGCGTCAATCCGTGTCGGCCTGATCCGGCTTCAAGGGATATTTCGCGGCGAGCGTGGCCGGCGCGAGCCACTGGAATGTGCGCATCTGATCGCCGTCAAAGGTGCATTCCACCGCGGCTGGCACAGGGGTTTTCGTGGTCTTGATCGGTGTCGCGCCCGCTGGCGCAACTCTCAGAATGTAAGTGCCTTCCACTACCACGCGCGTCCCGCGATAGGAAACACGCGGAATCTCATAGTCGAGCTTCGGGCTGGAAGCGGGATAGGTCTCGACCATCTTCGCCTTGCATTGCTGAGCGTTCTGATACCCCGTCGTGCATCCGGCGGTACAGGCGAGAACGGCGGCAGCGGCAACCGTGTAGAGGCTTCGATGTTTCATGTGGGCTCGCGCTAATAGAGACGCTCGATAAGACGCGCAGTCTACTTCAGTCGGCGGGCATTGGCAGAATCGCCCGGAAACGATAGCAGGCACAGGCGGCAGTGGCGTCCGCCCGTCTTCCCAAAGCCGTATCGGGTGCTGGTAGCGGGGACCGGACTTGAACCGGCAAGCCGTTAGGCGGCGGATTTTAAGTCCGCTATGTTTACCAATTTCATCACCCCGCCAGGCGGACGGCATTCTACCATCGGAAGGGCGGAGGGCCAATCCGCAGTGCCGTGAACGTCACGAACTCCGGTCATCGAGTGGGCCTCCGGCGCGCCGTTTTTGCACATCGATAAACGCGTTTATCTACGTTGCGCATTGCAACAAAGACAACTGCCCGCGCACTCGTCCATGTCGCTACCGGAAAGAAACAGAAATATATTCGCGACCGGGTGCATCCGTTTCATCTCAGGCCCGCGTATTTAGCTACGTGAAGATCAGCCGTCCTGATGGCATCAGGGCTTCATCGCTCCGGCCTGTCTTCATTACCTCATCCTCATGTCTCATGCATCACGGCTCCTTGTTGCAAGGTGCAGCCGCTGCTTTAACTCGGCTGTGCACTTCGAATGGCGCCGTACGGTTAATTACTCAATATGCAGGAAAGGAGATAGTCATGGCAGAAGAAATTGCGATCCTCGATATCCTCGAACGCCGCGCCAATAAGTTGGCCAAACGCCGGCAGTTCTTCAGGAGCGCAGGCGATCATCAACCCGCGTTTCATCTCGCCGGCGAATCTTTCGAACACGGCGAACCTCATCGGCTTGTTCGGGTTGTTTGCGATCGGCGAGGGATTCGTGATCATCACGGGCGGCATCGATTTGTCG
>NZ_JBSIPA010000239.1:0-9835 GCF_053574605.1 Caballeronia sp. M23-90
TCGGCACTGCGCCGGGCGTTTCGAGTTCGGCATCGAGCGCGCCCGGCACGCTGCCGGTCAACACGGCAAGACCGTTCATGGCTTGCGCGATCTGCGCATCGAATTGGGGAAGCTGCGACTGGAGCGAGCCGACTTGCGCCGTTGCGCTTTGAACATCGCTCTGGCTCGTCAGGCCGACGCGTGCCTGTTCCCGCGTGAGGTCTAGAATCTGTTGCTCGGAATCGATTTCTGCCAGCGTGATCTGCTTGAGCAACTGCGCGCCGCGCAGTTGCGAATAGGTCTGCGCGACTTCGGCTTCGAGCGAGACGAGCGCATCGTTACGATTTTCGATAGCCGACTGCGTCTGCGCATTGGCCGATTCCACCGAGCGTCGCACGCGGCCGAACAGATCGAGTTCCCACGATGCATCGAAGCCGTCCTGGAAGAGATTGACCGGCCCGGTCGCGGAATCGATTGCGTTGCGAACACGCGGTGCGTTCGCCCCAAGCCCATTGATCTGGTCGAACGCACCTTGCGATTCGAGGATGCCCTTAAGACCGAGTTGCTCACGCATATAACTCGCGTTTGCGCTGACTTGCGGCAACCCTTGTGCGCCTGCAGCCACGGCTTGTTCGCGCGCCCCCGTGATGCGCAGCACCGCGCTCTGCAAATCGAGATTCCCCGCAATGGCGCGATCGATCAGCGAGTCGAGCGTGGCGTCGTTGAATCCGCGCCACCAGCGCGGATCGGGATCGGCGTTTGTATCGATGATGGTCGGCACGCCCGCGTGCGGGATGCGCATATCGTCTGGCGGATTTTGCACGCGTTGCAGATCACGCCAGTTATCAGGCGCTTTTGCGTCGGGCTCCGTAAAATTCGGGCCGACGGAACAGGCACTCGTGAAAAGCGCAAGCAATGCAATCGATAACGAAGTCAGGCGTTTGTTCATCTCAGTGCCCTCCTCCGCCGCCCGAAGCTTTCACCGGGGAAAAGAAGAACGTCACCGGGACGAAGCACAACGCAAAGATCGCGACGGCGCCGAACACATCGAGATAAGCCAGGATCGTGGACTGCGATATGAACTGCTTGTACATGAGGCCGGTTGCTGTCGTCATGGCCTGTTGCATGGTCTGGCCCATGTCCATCAGTGTGCGCGTCATGCGTTGTACGGAATCGTTGTAATTGGGATTGAGCGTTGTCATGTGCACGGACATGTGGGCCATGTTCGCCTGCGTGCGCTCGACGATCATCGCGGTGGAAAGCGAAATGCCGATCGATCCCGCGACGTTGCGAAACATTGTGAAGAGCGCGGAAGCGTCCGCATTCTCCGACGGCTTGAGCGTCAGATACGCGAGGGTTGTTATCGGTACGAAGAGGAAAGCAATCGCAATGGATTGCGAACTTCGCATGATGGTCAGCGTCTTGAAGTCGATATTCGGCACGAGGTGATGTGTGAAGAACAACGCGCACGACATCAGGAAGAAACCGAACGCAACCAGGAAGCGCGTTTGTATGATCGGCATGAGCTTGCTGACAATGGGAATGATGGCGACGATCATCATCGCCCCGGGCGACAACACGAGCCCTGCAAGAGTGGCGGTGTACCCGAGCTGCTGCTGCGCAAGCTGCGGAACGAGCACCGCACTGCCATAGAGAATGCTGGCGAAGCCGACCATGCAAATGGAACTCAGCGCGAAGTTTTTATCCTTCAGCACGCGCAGATCGACGACCGGTTTCTTCGCGTAGAGCAGCCAGAATATCGCGCCGACAATGCCGATCGCCGACAGGATCGCGAACGTGGTGATGAAGCCGGACTTGAACCAGTCGTCATCCTCGCCGCGATCGAGGAACACTTGCAGGCACCCCAGGCCCAGCGCAATCAGGCCGATGCCGATGTAATCCAGCCCGAGTTCCTTACGATCCTTTTTCTTCTCCCACGGCGGGTCTTCAACAAACTGCATCACCGCGATGGTTGTGATCACGCCAATTGGCACGTTGATCAGGAACACCCAGCGCCAGGTCAAATTATCGGTAATCCACCCGCCGAGCGTCGGGCCGACCACGGGCGCGACCACGATCGCCACGGCGGATATCGAAAACGCGCGCCCCCGTTGCTCGGGTGGAAACGTGTCAAGGATGATGGACTGCTGGTTGGGTTGCAAACCGCCGCCAAAGAAACCTTGAAGCACGCGGAAAATGATCAGTTGCCACAGGTTGGTGGCGAGGCCGCACAGCAGCGAGCACATTGTAAAAGCCGCTATGCAAATCAGGAAATAGCGCTTACGTCCCAAAAGTTTCGAGAAGAACGCGGAGATTGGCAACACGATCCCGTTCGCCACCAGATACGCGGTCAGCGTCCACGTGGCTTCGTCGTAGCTTGCGGACATCGCGCCCGAAATGTGCGGCAGCGCGACGTTGACAATCGTTGTGTCGAGCACTTCCATGAACGCCGCGAGCGTGACCACCACCGCGATCAGCCACGGGTTGGACTTCGGCTTCCAGTCGGCGCGCTCGCTCATTTCAGCATCACCTTCGGCACGACGGAAAGACCAAGCGGCAACGGCAAGTCGGGTTGCAGGCCGTTATCGATCAGGATTTTCACCGGCACGCGCTGCACGATTTTCACGAAATTACCCGTCGCGTTTTCCGCAGGGAATGCCGAGAAGCGCGAGCCGCTGCCAAGCTGGATGCTGTCCACGTGACCATGCAGTTTCAGGTCCGGATAGGCATCGACGGCAACATCCACCGCGTCGCCCGGACGCATGCGCTCGAGCTGCGACTCCTTGAAGTTGGCGGTAACCCAGACAGTCGTGGTCACGAGCGAAAAGATCGACGTGCCTGCCTGCAGGAAGGTCCCGTATTGCACATTGCGCTTTGTGACCCAGCCATCGGCGGGGGCGCGCAACTCGGTGTACGAGAGATTGAGCGCGGCCGCTTCAACTTGCGCTTCTGCCTGATGGACCTGCTCGCGGCGTTCGTCGACGGTAGCCTGGGCCTGACTGATCTGTTGCGGCACGAGGCTCGCGGTCTTCACCTGCGCGCGAGCCTGCGCGACGTTGGCAAGCGCGCTTTGTTGCTGCGCGTTGGCGGTATCGATGTTTTGTTGCGACGTTGCGCGAACGTCCACAGAATGCTGGCGTTCATACGCGGCCCGGCTCTGCGTGAGATTCGCTTGTGCGGACTGTTGCTGTGCCTTGGCCTGCGTGAGTTGCGCCGGATACTGCACTCGCGCAATAGCCAGTTGCACTTGCGCCGCGTTGAGCTGCGCCTTGGCGAGGCCGAGTTGCGCATTTGCCTGATCGAGCTGCGCCTGGTAGTCGCGGGGATCGATCTTGATCAGGAGGTCGTTCTTATGGACGAACTTGTTGTCGCCGAGATTCATGACCACGACATAACCCGAAACCTTCGGCGCGATGGTGACCGCATCGCCGTCGGTGTAGGCATCGTCCGTGCTCACCTGATTGCGGGTTGCGAACCACCAGATCAGCCCCGCGATGATGATCAGGACGACGATGACGCCGAGAATGATGAGCGGCTTTTTTCCAGGGCCTTTCTTCTTGTCGTCTTTTTTGTCCTTGTCATCGCCCTGTTTTTTATCGTCGCCGGATTTGTCTTTGTCGTCGCCCGCATCGTCTTTTTTTGAGTCTTCCTTTTTATCGTCGGAATGCTCGGCGTCGTGGTCAGGTTTTTCGTCTTGATCAGGCATCAGGCTTCTCTCACTCGTTCAAGCCTGAAGCGCGCAGGACCAGTTCCTCACGCCAGGCAAGAGGTCGACAGATAGGGGTTCGGGCGCCGATGGTGTCTTACCCGCAAGCGGTTCAGCGCAAGCGGAGTGCTGCAGCAAACATCATGCCTCAGGTTTTCGTGCTCTTTTCATTGGTATCCGGGATGCTGCGATTACCGGATTTACAAACGGCGATTCGTTTTTCCCCGCGTTCTGAAAGGATTTTGTCATGCTTAGCGAACAAGAAATATCCGCACTTCAAGACGTCATACCGAGCCTTCTGAGCGAAGCCAAAACTGCGTCGCCCGAGAACGAGGATTTTGTTTTCTCCATGGAACTCGAGTCGCATCTCCTGCCCGGTCTGCGTATCCGCATGCCGCCTTCCCCGGACGATAATCCTCCGCCCTTCCCGCTCGATCTTTTTGTCGGCATTCCGCTTGCGGAGCTGAAAGCCCTGGCCCATGCGGACGCCGCCGAACGCCAGAAGCTGATCGCTCATTTCGGCGCCACGTTCTCGCCGCGGCTGCTTCGTGCGATCCAGCATTTCGATGCGCATACCGTCAATTACGAGGCCGGCTTTCAAAGCGAGCCAGGAACAACGAGTGTCATTCTGGAAGATTCGGTCTGACGTTTGGCGCGAGAGTGTGTGCATGAAGCGGCGCCGACAAATATGCGATCAGCGGATAGTGGTCCGACGCCATGCGCGCCAGCGCGCTTCTATGCACCTCGACCTTCACGAGCCGCTCGCCCGGATGCACCCAGATGCGATCCAGTGCGAACAGGGGATATCGCGTGGGAAAAGTCTTCGGCGAACTCGCGCGATAAAAATGCGAAACCAGCCGGCGCAGCGTCCGGCCGTAAATGAACCACTCGTTGAGGTCGCCTAAAAGGATCACGGGAAGATCCGGCGTATCGAAGCGTTGCAGCACCTGCTCGACCTGCGCGCGTCTTTCACTCGATGCCAGCCCGAGATGCGTCGCGACAACGCGCCACGTTTCCCCGCCGCAATCAATATCCGCATCGAGGGCGCCGCGTGGTTCGCGGCTCTTGAACGAAAGGTCGAGCGTGCGGACCGCGCGCACCGGGAAGCGCGTGAGCACTGCATTGCCGTAACGGCGCGCAGGGGTATCGAGTGTGGGACCTTCCACGACATGAAGACCCGTCAAACGTTGCAGGATCGAGAGCACATCGGGCGCGGCGCTGCCGCCTAACGGCACTTCCTGGAGCGCGAAAATATCGGCATCGATTTCGGCAAGCACCGCCGCGATCCGTTCCGGCGCAAGCTTGCCGTCCACGCCGACCGCACCATGAACGTTGTATGTGGCGATCCGGAGACCGCGCGAAGAGAGCGGGGACAACGACAACGGCGAAGGCGGTTCCATGCGAACTTCGTGCATCGACGTCATGGGCTTACCTCGCGAGCCGCTTCCTTGGGCGCCTCGACTTCGACATCCACAACACGTTCATGCGGCGGTTGCGCGTCACGCTGGCGCTGGCGCTCGCCTTCCTCCGCACGCTCCTTGCGGCCGAGGAACCGCTGCAGCAACACCGATACCGCCACCAGCACCACGCCAATTCCAATCAGCACGCCAAAGGACCCGGCGGTCGGACGCCGCAGCGACGCCACAAGTTGATGCGCGAACGCGACTGTCAGCAAGATACCCGGCCCCATGCCAATCAATGTACCGAGCATGAAATCCCGCAGGCCGATCATGGATGCGCCCGCAACCAGATTCACGATCGTAAAAGGCGCAACCGGCAAGATCCGCAGGATGACGACCGCGACCAGCCCGCGTTTCGCGACACGTTCGCTGAGCTTGTTCACGCGCGCACCGGCCACGCGCCGCACCACATCACGGCCAAGCCATTCGCCCAACAGATACGTCACGGCCGCCGCGGCGAGCGTTCCAATGAGCGCGTAAAAACTGCCCCATGCCGCGCCGAAAACAAGGCCGGTAGTTGCAATCAGGAGCGTGACGGGTATCGATACGACCGCCGCCAGCACATACGCAAGCAGGACCCAAAGCGGCGCGAGCGGCAGCGTATCGATACGGCGCGTCTGGCGTGCGAGCGCGGCGAGATTGAGGTAATCGCCAAGCGACGTCCAATGCATGGCGGCCGCGAATCCGACAATCAGGAATGCCAGCACGCCGAGCAACGCAAACCTGCCGATCAGCCGATGCGGCTTTTCCATCGGCACGAACTGACCCACGAGCTGATCAGCCTCCACCGGCTTCTCCGGATCGATCAACGCTTCCGGCGGCACGAGCCGGTTGACATCCGGCGTCACGGTCGGGTTCAAACGCTCCAGGGTGCGATGTTCGCCAGCATCTTTCATCAATGCTGCGATTGCGTCGTTCATGCTGTGGCGCGCGTCGAATTCGCGGGCAAACTCGGCAGTCTCGCAGCCGAGATGTTCGGCAATCAGCGTATTGCGCATGCCGGCAAGCGCGGCCTGGATGCGCGGGTCGCCGTCGGCATCGATGGCGATGTTGCATTCAGTGTCGAGCACCATCGACCGGTTGTTGAGGTTCGCCGATCCAACCAGCAGCAAATCGTCGTCAATGAACATCAGCTTGCTGTGCACGTTCACGCAACCGGTTTCCAGCCCCGGCACGCAAGGCGACATCAGCCGGTAGCGGTCGTGCGCATCTGCGCCCTTGAGCATCCGATGCAATCGCGCACGCAACACGCCCATCGTCATTTCCTGCAGCCAGCCGCTTTGCATGCGCGGGGAAACGATGGTGATATCGGGGCCATCCGGCTTCTCGAGCATTCCCTTCAACGCCCCGCCGACAGAACCTGCAGTGAAATACTGGTTCTCTATATAGATAGAGCGCTGCGCGCGCTTGATGGCATCGAGATACTGCTGGCGAATCTGCTGCACGGCAGGCCGTCCGTCGAACGCGGGTTCGGTCAGCGAAATCGCGAGCTCGACGTTCTCCAGATCCACCTTGCGCGACGGCGGCCACGGGTCGTTCTCGCTCATCGATCGATGCGAGCGGATCGCAAAACGCCGGCCGCATGCACGTTGCCAGCGCTCGCGCGCCAGAAGGCCGATTGACCGCGCCGCGTCGCCGTCGAACATCGTGTGGACATCGTGAAACGGTTGATAGGGCTCGCCGTTCGCGTCGCGGCGCAGCGGATCATTGGCGTCGTGCCGCGGCGTGTCCCAACGCGAACGCGTCAGGTCCATGCCGCCGACAAACGCCAGTTTGTCGTCGATCACCACGACCTTTTGATGATGCGATGCGCCCATCGGATGCTTGCCGTCCATCTGGAACGCGACCCGCCGATGCGAGCGCCAACCCATTTTGTAGACCGGCAGCCACTCGCGCTCGAACGCGTAGAGCATCGCGAAATCCCACGCGAGAATGTAAATGCGCAGGCGCTTTCGTGTCGCCGCGACATCGTGCAGGAAATCGCCGAGGGCGTCGGCATAACCGTCGTCGGCGCCTGCGGGCGCGAGCTTCATGCGGCTGTCGATGTCCCAGCCGAGAATGAACACGGTCCGCTGCGCTCGCGTAATCGCTTCACGCAGCACGCGGAAATAATCCGAGCCGTCGATCAGCAGACTGAATCGGTCAGCATGGCGAACGCTGTCGCAATTGCGACCCGGCTGGAAAAACGCGTCGTCTGTCATGCGTTGGCCTGGCGATAGGGCACGAGTAGATAGGTCGAGGCTCATCGAAAGATTTTTGCAAGCACCGTGCCTGGCGCTGCAGCGCGGCAAAACAGCATGGCGTCCCGGAAAACACCGTACAGGGAACGAACTGCCGTTCTGTACCGGTACTGTACCGATCAGTCCTCATACACTCGTGCTCTGAACCTGAGAACCGTCCGACCAGGAATGCCATGCATCTCGATGCCGCCTTGATGACCGCACTGCCCGCCGCGTTGTTGTTCGCGCTCGTCACTTCCATCACACCCGGCCCGAACAACACCATGCTGCTTGCATCGGGCGTGAACTTTGGCTTGCGCCGCACCATGCCCCACGTGCTGGGCATCAGCGTGGGCGTGGCAATTCTGATGATTCTGGCCGGACTCGGCGTGGCGCAGGCATTCGTGCACTTCACCTGGGCTTACACGCTGCTGGAAACGCTCAGCGTGGCGTATTTGTTGTACCTGGCGTGGAAGATCGCGACTTCATCGGCTGTGCAAGTCCGTGAAGGCGAGCGCCGCCCCATGCGCTTCATCGAAGCCGCCGCGTTCCAGTGGATCAACCCGAAAGCGTGGATGATGGTCCTGACCGCCGCAACGACCATCCATCTGCATTCGAGCATCTCCATGAACGCCGTGCTCATGGCGCTGGTGTTCATCGTGGTCGGGATGCCTTGCATCATCATGTGGGCGGCGTTCGGCACGTCGATGCGCAAGGTGCTTACGAATCCGCGTTCGCTACGGTTTTTCAACTGGACGATGGCCGCCTTGCTTGTGTTGTCCCTGTACCCGATCGTGGAGCGCGCGCTGGCGTAGTTCGTGTAATCAGCGAGCCATACGTTGCGCAGAGGACGCCGTATTTGACGCTTCGAGTTTTCGTATTCAGCCTATTTTGCTCAAGGCGGCGCATACTGGACCTGCCTGCCGCCGCGCAAAATATGCAGCCTCATTGCAACTTTAGCCGTTCAAAGCGGCAAGAACTGCGCTCATTCCGCCCTACCGGGGGATCGACAGGCACGTATGAAGCTTGCTTCCCGATCAACTCGCGCCCTGTTGGCGCGGCTTTGAAATCTCCCAAGGAGTCGCCATGTCTGGAGCTAACCGCCCGTCCGGTCCCGCAACACGCAAGTCCCTCGACCTCGCCGATCAGATTGAACGCGATGAACTCGAGAACAACCTGCCGGACGCGCTAAACCACGCCGACGAGGACGATCTCGACGACGAACCCGACTCCGGCACGCCCCGCCGATAACATTTCTCTCACCTTTGCAGCGCCTGCCGGCGCTCCCCATCAGCCGCACTTGCGCAACGCAGTGCGGCTTTTTTGCGGTTCCGTTGCGGCCTGGTTGTTTATCGCGCCCTTTTTTAGCGGGATGCGCATTTTGGGCACGAGGGTTGCTCTAAGTACCGCGCTGCAGGACACAGCGGCATTTCAAGCAATCAAAGCGGCCGGGCGTCAAGCCAGCACGCAAACCAATCCGATAAATCGACCCTTTGGAGGGCTTCATGCTTCGATACGCTGTCATCTTTTTCATCATCGCGATCATCGCGGCATTTTTTGGCTTCGGCGGTATCGCAAGTGGCGCAACCGAGATCGCGAAGATCCTGTTCTTCATCTTTATCGTGATCTTCCTGGCTACGTTGCTGCTCGGCGTATTCAGGCGATGAAGCCGCGGTGTTCCTGAACCGGGAACACCGTTGTGACAGACGCAAAAAAGCGCGGGGATATCCGCGCTTTTTTGCGTGTGGCGTGGGCAGGGATCAGCGCAACCTCCCCTTCCACCCTTCGATAAACCTCCACAATGCATCCTCCATTGAATACGGCACATTGAACCGAAACCACTCGCTGGCGGCATCGTCTGGACGAAAGTAGGAGCCAGGAGCGAGCCAGATGCCATGTTCCAGCGCCTGCGTGGCCAGTTCATTGGCGTGTTCCGCTTCGACCGGCAGGCGCGCCCACAAGAACAACCCGGCGCGTGGCCTGCAAAACACCTCCACTCCGAGCGCATCCATGCGTTCTTCCACGTCCAGGTGCGCATCTTTCAACTTCTCGGTCACCGCTTCGACGTGCCGCGCGTAGCGTCCTTCGGTCAGCACCTTCTCGACAATGCGCTCCGTCGCCGCCGATGAAGTCAGCCCCACCGCCATCTTCGTGCGCGCCAGTTCGCGCAACACGTCGCGCTCCGCGACTACGTAACCGCAGCGCAATCCCGGCGTGATGGTCTTCGAAAATCCGCCTATATAAAGCACGCGGTTCAGGCCTTCCATCGCCGCCAGCAGCGGTGCGCCGGGCGGTACGAGTTCACGGCTGACATCGTCTTCCACCACCCACAAGCCGTGGCGTTATGCTCTAGGATTCGAACATATGAAGACCACTTTTCTGGATTTCGAACAGCCGATCGCTGAACTCGAAGCGAAGATCGAAGAATTGCGCTTTGTTCAGGACGATTCCGCTGTCGATATCTCGGAAGA
>NZ_JBSIPA010000023.1:0-31488 GCF_053574605.1 Caballeronia sp. M23-90
TCCCGGACGCGTCCCGAAACCACAACTGACGTCTCGGCCGCGCCGCGTGCGAACGACCACGCCGATCCACCGCCGCCCTGCTCGTAGATGACGGCCTGATGCATGGACAGATCCGCCGGCGTCAGCGGTGTGCCCGCTTTCTCGAAGTACGCAGGCGTTCCGACTACCTTGCGCGGGCTCGTGCCAAGCTTGCGCGCGGTCATGGTCGAATCGTTCAGCGCGCCCATTCGCAAGGCGACATCGACGCCACGTTCGAGCAGGTCGACGTTTTCATCGTCCAGAATGATGTCGATGCTCAGCTCCGGATTGGCCTCCAGAAAAACCGGCAGCCTGGGAACGATGTGAAGCCGCGCAAAGGTCACGGCCGCCGATACCTTGAGGCGCCCGGCCAACCTGCTGGCGGCGCCCTTGGCCGCGAAATCGGCTTCATCGGCCTGCAGGATCGCGCGTCTTGCGTGCTCGTAGTAGGCCTGACCCGCCTCCGTTGGCGTGAGGCCGCGGGTGGACCGGAGCAACAGGCGAACACCCAGGCGATCCTCAAGCTGAGCGATCGCCTTCGATACCGCCGGCTGCCCGACATCGAGAAGCCTCGCGGCTGCCGAAAACGATCCGGATTCGACCACGGATACGAACGTCTCCATGCCAGTCATTCGGTCCACCGTGCGCTCCCTTCTGTCATGTCACGTCGGCCAGGCATCAGCATGCTGCAGTCGAGTCCCGCTTCACCGCCACGCATTTGATCTCGACCAGCAAGCCCGGATGCGCGAGCTCGGATACGCCGATCGAGGTCCACGCGCATGTGCCGCGTGGAAAGACGCGATTCTTCACCTCCCGGAATACCGGCATATGTGTGCTCATCTGCACGTGGTACGTCGTCATATCGACAATGTCTTCAAACGTGCAACCGGCCGCTTGCAACACCGTGCGCAGATTTATCCAGCATGCCAGGAACGGCGCCTCGGGATCGGCGATCACTTCCAGGTCAGCCGTGCGCCCAACTTGGCCAGCGCAGAAAACGATGGCGCCGACCTTTACGGCCGGCGCATATCCTGCACGGGCGACGATATTTTGCATCGCCGAAGGGACGATCACTTCGCGGTCTGTCATGTGATGTTTCCGTTACGGGGTTGAAGCAGTCACGGGTTCAAGGGGTCCTTCACTACGGACTGAATTATGACCGCTTACGGACAATACCGAGCGGAGACACTGAGCGCGAAGATGTGTTATCCCGCCGTTCCCGAATACGCGGCCCTCAGCGCCGCGACATCGAACTTCACCATTTTCATCATGGCTTCGGCAACACGCGTGGCCTTTAAGTGATCGGAGTCGGCCATCATTTCGATGAGATCGCCAGGAAGGATTTGCCACGAGACGCCAAAGCGGTCTTTCAGCCATCCGCACGCCTCGGGCGCGCCGCCGCCTTCGAGCAGCGCGTTCCAGTAACGGTCGAGTTCTTCCTGATCATCACAATTGACCATGAACGATACCGAGTGATTGAACGGGTCGCCTCCGCCCGAACTCATGGCGATAAACGGCTGCCCGAAGAGGACGAACTCGACGACCTTCGTTGAACCGGCGCTTGTCACCGCGGTTTTCCGGACGACGTGCGAGTCCGGGAAAATACCTGCATAGAATGCGGCGGCCTCCTCTGCTTCGTTCGAGTACCAAAGAAACGGCGTGATTTTTTGAATCGACATTGCAATCTCCTGTCAGTGTTGACTGAATGCGTGGTTAAGCCGCATACCGCCATTGAGACGACGAAGGAAGGCCATCGAGATCGACATGCGCGGGCTGAATTTTTTTCGCTAGCGAACATTCGCAGCCGCGCGATGCTTCCGAATCCGGACGACTTATCGAATCAAGCCGCGAGTGGACCGGACGAGAAACTCATGGAACGGTTTGACTTCGGCGTGGACGCTTGCAATCTCGGCGATCTCCGGCTTCGCTTCCTCGAGCGTCTTGCCGCTTCGGTAGAGCACCTTGTAGGCGTTCCGGATGGCGTGGATCGCTTCCTTGCTGAAGCCGCGGCGCTGCAGGCCCGTAGTGTTCACCCCGTTCGGTGAAGCGTGATTGCCCTGGGCAATAATGAACGGCGGCACGTCTTGCGCCACGCCGGAACAGCCGCCCACCATGACGTGCGCTCCGATGACACAAAATTGGTGGACCGCGCACATCCCGCCGATGATCACGTAGTCATCCACGATCACGTGTCCGCCCAGCGTTGCGTTATTTGCCAGAATGCAATGATTGCCGACAATGCAATCGTGCGCCACGTGCGCATTGACCATCAGCAGGTTGTCGCTGCCGATCCTGGTGATGCCGCCGCCCTGGACCGTGCCTCGATGTATCGTGACGCTCTCGCGGATCTTGTTACGGCCGCCTATTTCTACTTGCGTCGGTTCCCCGGCGTATTTCAAATCCTGATTGTCCTCGCCGATCGTAGCAAAGGGGTAGATGGTGTTGTCTCGACCCATCCGTGTGTGGCCACTTACAACCACATGGGACTTGAGGATCGTTCCCGCGCCGATCGCGGCATCGCTGCCAACGATGCAGTAGGGACCAATACGCACGCCGGCGCCTATTACAGCGCCGTCTTCAATAACCGCAGTCGGATGGATGACAGCCGTTGCATCGATCATCAATGTTGCCTCGCAAAAACGCCGCCCTCGGTGTCGTGGCAAGAAGCTCGATGACGGCTGGGTACAAGGCGATTATATTGACCCTTTGCACACGCTGCCGATGCCCTTTCGTTTCGCTGTCGTCAAGGGCCTCCGGCGCCGCAGAAAGAGCCCCGGCACAGTGCTGGACCAGACGCTCATGGTAGAGGTTTTTCGTCTCGGGAAAAAAGAAAGGCCGAGCGGGCGTTTTTTGAAGCAAGACATGCAGAAGCGCCAATCACCCATCGGCTCGCCAGGATTTTCCTGCCGTGCAACAGCGCAAACTGTCAATCCGGGCATGGTCGCGGTCGTGAACTGAACGTCTGTCGCAACTCACTGCGACCGGCCGCCGTTTCCGACAGCAGTCGTTCAATCCCCTGTCTCCGCATCTGTCCAGGCAGAGACTTCGAACCCGCTTCGCCCGGCAATCGTGGCAGAATCAAGCTGCCTTCGGAACCATCCAACCACTCAACAAATCACGAATGTCCCTTCATACCTGGTT
Organism: Caballeronia sp. M23-90; assembly: GCF_053574605.1. Classification (NCBI taxonomy): domain Bacteria; kingdom Pseudomonadati; phylum Pseudomonadota; class Betaproteobacteria; order Burkholderiales; family Burkholderiaceae; genus Caballeronia; species Caballeronia sp. M23-90. The sequence goes on from NZ_JBSIPA010000023.1 coordinate 3,160, forward strand.
TCTTTTCGCGACGGCGTATCTCGTCACCACGATTTCACCCGGTCCCAACGTTCTACTCGTGATCCGTAACACGGTCAGGTACGGAAGTCGGGGAACCGCTTCCACGATCGCCGGGAACCTGCTGGCTCAACTGGTGGTGGTCATCCTTGTTGCGCTGGGCGTGGGCGCCGTGCTGATTGCGATGCCCCCGCTATTCGTCGGCATGAAAGTGATCGGTGCTCTCTATCTCATGTACCTCGGCGTGAAGCAGTTAAGACATCAGGCGCCTGACGCGACATCTGCTGCCAACGCTCAGATTACGCACGTATATAACAAAGGGAAGATTTTCCGGGAATCAGTTCTGGTTTCAGGCAGCAACCCCAAGACACTTATTTTTCTTTCGGCCTTCATGCCACAGTTCATCGCCCATGACCGTCCGTTGCCCGGGCAGTTCATGGTCATGTATTTGACCGTCGCTGCAATCGTGGCGCTTGTCCACACGATCTACTCGGTGAGCGTCCGTCGCTTTCACAACGGACTTGGGACGAGTCGCTGGCTGGGCGCCGTGAAACGCAGCAGCGGATTGGTCTTTATCGCCCTCGGTATCAAGCTGTTGACCGCCAAGCGCGTTTGACGCTGAACTGACAGATGGGGCGCCGCCATTGGTCAGTCCGCGTCGGGCAGAAGACGACCCTGGTTTGCTTCAAAGCCGGTCACTCATGGGCCGAAAACGCCTGCCTCATCGAGCATGTCGATCAGCCCCTCCGGGTAGACAGTCTCGGTCGTGCTGGACAGTTCCTCCCGGCCCCACCACCGGTGATCGGCCATCACTTCACTCTCTTGCGCCGTCCAACCATCACGTGAGATGGATTCCGCGTCCGTATGAACGACGAAATAGTGTTCGACCGCCAGGACGCGCTCGCCATCCGGTAACTGTAGAAACACTTCGCGCCGACCGACCGGCCCGGATATCTGCGCCTCGTATATGCCAGTTTCTTCGCAGCTCGTATCGTGGCGTCCTCGAACGTCTCTCCTTGCTCGACACCTCCGCCCGGCGTCGCCGAGTAGTGCCTGGCCGCCAGCACGCCAGTCCTATGGACGAACCGGAACAGCAGGACTTGCCGCTTCGGGGTGGTGATCAGTAATCTGGCTGAAGGACGATCACGCATGGGAATGAATCGGAGTCACCCGGACAATTGCAAAGCCCGCAGGATACGCCCTTCATACGCAGGCCAGTCCCTTCCGGAGTTTTCAATCGCAAGCTTGGAGAATGGAAGTTCCTCGAACAGAGTATCCGTGGTGCAACGGTAATCGCGATATAAAGCGACAAGTCCCTCCAAGCCCGCGAAACCCCTACGCGTGCAGTAGGGCGCTGCAAGCTTCCAGTTCGCCTGGTAATCGATCCACTCGGCGCCACGCTCGGCGCATACGGCCCGAACGGCTTGTTCGACGTCCCTCTGCCAAAGGTATAAGACAAAGGGATTGAGCGGCGCAATGACAGTGGCAAGTGTCTGCACGTAGTTCGAAATGAGCGCTGGCTCGGCCTCCATGAGAAACAGATTGGTCAGGTCGCCATGAAATAGCTGACCATCCATGACCGGGACCGTGGCGCCCGATTGTGTGGTCTCGACAAACGCGGCCCATTTCGCGAGCGCGCGTTCCTGAAGCTGCACCGGCGTCACATCGCGCCAAGGTTCGAACCAGTGCTCCAGTTCGTCAGTTGCGCGCACTGGATGCGGGTCTGTCCTTTCATGCACGGCCAGCGCTTGCTGCCCCATCTCTTGCAAGCGTTTCGCAATGAAGCGCATTGTCGTGGATTTACCGGACCCCATGATGCCTTCGATTATCACGAGTCGATGGTCAGTAAAGGGTTCTGCGTTGACGGTCGTTGTAGAGCCCATCATGTTCAACTCAGTAGTCATAGCTGGATGGCGGAGGCTGGTTCATTGCGATTGCTTTCCAATGTCTTGAAATGGTCACTTGCGTCACGGTCAGCATATCCCGCTAAGATACATTCTTCCTCTTAAATGCATCTGTCCATGACGACGTTAGCCCATCGCCCCAACACCGCCCTTGTTGTCATCGATCTTCAGAATGAAGTCGTTGCAAACGCATACCGACGGCATCAAGTGCTCGACTCAGTCCGGATACTTTTAGAAAAGGCGCGCAGCGCTCAGATCCCGGTTGTCTGGGTTCGTCACGCCGACGAAGACCTGCACGCAGGCAGCGAAGCCTGGCAGATCGTTTCTGAACTTGTTCCGGCGCGAGGTGAAGCGATCATCGAAAAAAGTTATCGCGACGCATTTGAAGGCACCGATCTGGAACAGGTGCTGGCGGCGCTTGGCGTTGGCAAGCTCATTGTTGCCGGCGCGCAGACCGATATGTGCATACGCTCGACGCTGCATGGAGCACTCGTGCGCGGCTATGACGCAACGCTCGTCGGCGATGCCCATACGACCGAAGACATGACGCAAAGGGGAGCACCTCCGCCAGCGGCCGTGATCCGGCACACCAATCTGTACTGGAGCAACCAGAAGGCGCCTGGCCGATCGGGTGCAGTCATCGAGACGAAAGACATCGATTTCACGCGCAGCGGTTCGCAAACATAAGCCGTTTGCGTTCCAGACCGCGTTTCCCTGCGCGTCACCCTACTCATGCCCGCTGGATCGCTCCCGCAACCGCACGAACAGCAAGCAGGTATCCATCGACACCCAGCCCGCAGATCACACCGCGCGCCGCCAGTGAAATCAGTGAATGCCGATACTGCTCGTCGCGCTGATGGATGTTGGTGATATGCACCTCGATTACCGGCTGGCGAATCAACTTGACTGCGTCGAGCACCGGTATCGACGCAAACGAGAACCCCGCCGGGTTGATGACAACGGCCGCATCCTTTTCAAAGGCTTCCTGCAACCAGTCGATCATCACGCCTTCATGGTTCGTCTGGCGAAACTCGCATTCGAGGCCAAGCTCGCTCGCAAGAGCCTCAGTGCGTTCCTTCACCTGAGCCATGGTCGTCGTGCCGTACAGGTGCGGTTCGCGCTTGCCCAGCATGTTCAGGTTTGATCCGTTCAGCACATATACAAGTGGCTTCATTTTGCATTGCCTGCGTGTCAAGGAGAGGGAGATTGCGTAGATGCATGCACGGATGAACCCATCACTTCCCTTGCAGAGTCGACCCGGTTCAAGTCGATACCCAGGGTTTCGGGCGCGGTCAGAATCGCGGCCAGGGAAATGACGTTGAACGTGACGCACACGGCGACGACACCCCACGGCGAGCCGTTGCAAAGGGCGAAGAGCCACACCGCAACAACGGGCATGGGACCGCCTGCAATCAGGTTGGCGCCGGTGTACGCCAGCGCCGAGCCTGAGTAGCGCACATTGGTCGGGAACGCTTCGGCGAATGCAACCGGCTGGATGCCGCTTTGAAACTGAGTGAAGCCGAGAAAGAAGCCCATTGCCGCAAGCATGGGCACGAAACTCCTGGTATCGAGAATCTGGAAGTACACGAACAACATCAGCAAGGTGGCGATCGAACCTATCGCCAGAGCTTTCTTGCGGCCGATCCGGTCGCTCAGCATGCCGCCGGCCAGCGCGCCGACGATCGCACACATGTTGGCCCCCATCAACAGCAGGAAGCCAGTCTGCTTCGGCACGCCCAGCGTTTTCGTGACGTAACTCAGCGAGAACACGACGATCAGATAAAAGATGGCCGCGGGGCCGCAGAAGAACAGCATCCACCGAAGCACTGTTCGCCAGTGAAGGCGCAGTGCATCGCGCAGCGGACTGCCCACGCGCACGACTTCGGTTTTTCGAAGCGCGACGAATGCGGGCGTCTCGCTGACTCGCAGCCTGATGTAGATTCCGACGATCACGAGAATGAAGCTCAGGAGGAACGGTATGCGCCAGCCGTATGCATCGAACGCTTGCGCCGACATCGCCGATGACAGCGCGAGCAGGACGCCGTTGGCCATGATCTGGCTGAGCGGCGAGCACAACCCGAGAAGGCCGGAGTATTTGCCGCGCCGATCGGACCTTGCGTGTTCGATCGCCATCAACTGCGCGCCCGTCGATTCACCGCCCAGCGCAAAACCCTGCAGGATGCGCAGCACTACGAGCAGTAACGGCGCCCATACACCGATGCTTGCGTAGGTCGGCAGCAGGCCCATCAGCATCGAGCACACACCCATGATGGTGACAGTACCGAGCATCAGGTTGCGTCGTCCCATCTTGTCGCCGAGATAACCGCAGATGATGGCGCCCAGCGGTCGCGCCGCGAGTCCGACGCCGAACGTTGCAAGCGAAGCCAGCAATGCGGACGTCGAATCCATCGAAGGAAAAAACAGCTTGGGCAAGACGGTAGCGGCGAGTGCACCGTATAACGTGAAGTCAAACCATTCGAGTGCCGTCCCGACAGCGGCGGCGGTCACTGCGCGCGTGCGCATCGCCTGTTGCGCGGGTAAGTTCGATTGCTGATCCATGTTGTCTCCGTTTCCAAACCGGTGTTGGCGCCGCGTCGCGAACCTGGTTTTTAGTCGCGCGTGGTCCGTGTTTTTGTCATGCATCCCGTGAAACCGCTGTGGAAAACCATCCGGCCGGGCTGCATACGGCACAGACTACCAGCGTGGCCGGGACGGTATTCCAGGGTGGAATGTCATTCCGTATCGTGCAATCATGGGTACTCTGTCGAGTGGAAGGGAGTCTTCATGCCGGGCGTGACCGAAAGAACTCTGGCGGTGCTGGAATTTCTCGCGACTCAAATGGAAGGGACGCCGCTTGCGTTGATCTCGGACCAACTCGAGATTCCTCGCAGCGCCTGCCATCGCCTGCTCGTCGATCTCAAGCAATGCGGCTATGTCCGTCAGTTACGCGAGCATGGCGACTATGTGTTGACCACGAAGCTCGCAGGACTGGGCCTCAGTTATCTGGCGACCTCCGGCATCATCGACATTGCGCAAACGCTGCTCGACCGGCTCGCGGAAACATCCGGCGAGCTTGTACGGCTCGCGATCGTCGACGGAGACAGGCTGACGTGGGTCGCCAAGGCGCAAGGTGCGCTGAAGGGGCTGCGATACGACCCGGACATGGGTATGGACACCGTTCTTTCGTGCAGCGCGACGGGGCACGCCTGGATGATGACAATGACCGATGAGCGTGCGCTCGAACTGGTGACGCGCCAGGGGTTCGGGCAACCAAAGCAATACGGGCCGAGAGCGCCGACTACCGTGAAGGCGCTCCTGGAGTTCGTCGATGCGGCCCGCGCCCGTGGCTACGCTACGATTTACGAAGTGTTCGCGCCGGGGATGACTGCGATGGCCGCTCCGGTTCAACGACGGGGTTATCCCGCGATCGGGGTGATCAGCATTGCAGGTCCCGCTGTCCGGCTGACGGAAAAGCGTATGACAACACTTGGCCCTGCTCTTGTATCGGCTGCAACCGAACTCGCGGCTGCAAGCCTGGCGTCTCCGCTATTTGGCCGAATGCGTTAGTGTCTCGTACGAACGAAGAATCTGAAACCACCTATACCTCCCATGTCCGACCTGCGCAACCTGACGTTTGAACATCTGCTCAACTACATCGCCGTCGTCGAAACAGGTTCGTTCACGCGCGCAGCGCAGCGGCGCGGCATTGGCAAGACGACAGTCAGCGACAGCATCCAGCGGCTGGAACTGCAACTGGGTGCGAGCCTCATCGTCCGGACCACACGGCGGATCAGCGTGACGGAGGCAGGCGCTTCATTCTTTGAGACGTGTCGTGAGATCGTGCGTCTCGCCGACGAAGCCATGTCCGTCGTCAGCCCATCGCAAGACGAGCTGCGTGGAACATTGCGGGTTGCGTCATCGGTCGAGTACAGCGCGGTAGTGCTCGCTCCGGTCCTGGCCCGAATGCAAAGAGCACATCCGGCGCTGCGCATCGAGATGGTGTCTGCCGACCGCCTGATCGATTTGATAACGGACGGCGTCGATGTGGCGATCCGTCTTACCGAACTTGCTGACTCTAGTCATCGCGCAGTGCGCATCGGCGAATATTCGAAGTGGCTGGTCGCCAGTCCCGACTTTGTCTTGCATAACCCGCTTCCGGAACAGATCGACGACGCAGCCACCCTCGCCTTCGTCGGGCTCTCAGTCCTGGCCCATCCCGCGCGTTTCAAGGCGCATCGCGCTGATGGAACAATGCGCGAGATCAATTTCTCTGCCAGCGTGTTGGCCGACACCGTCTACGCATGCCGTGCGGCTGCAGCCGAAGGCGCCGGCATTGCGCTATTGCCCGATTTCTCGGTGCTTGCAGATCTGGCCACGGGTCGGCTGGTTCGCGTGTACCCCGGCTGGTCGACGACATCCACGGCGATCCATGCGTTGATTCCGCCGGGCAAGCATACGGCGCCGAAAACCCGGGTGTTCATCGATATGCTCAAGGCCGATCGCGGCGTTGCATGACGATGGCCGGCTGAACACCTGTGCGCTACGCCATTGCGTGCCATTCATGCTGCGCCAGGCAGATGACCATGACGGAGCAGGATGACTGTCGGCACTTCGGCATACGGTGCGTGCGTGGCACCCGGATGCAGACGCAACCACGTTCCAGCAGGATAGCGTTCCTCAGCATTCCTTATTTCTCCGCTTAGAACGAATAGCTCTTCGCCGCTCGGATGCGTGTGATCGCGGGTCTGCGCGCCAGGTTCCCAGGCGACGAGGCTGACATGCTGAACGCCGTTCGCTAACGAAACTACGCGCATCCGGGGATTGACTCCCTCACGCCAAGCCCGCTCTCGCGCCGTGCGAAGCAGCGGATGACACACCGAAGCACATGCCTGGCGATATACAAGCAAGCGTGCACCGCTCTCGCCTGCGCGCACGACAGTCGCGTTGCACAGGATCAGGAAATCATGGGTATGGAGCGAATGATCATCGGTTTCGGCATAGCCTTGCAGTACGTATAGATCATGGCGCTGGCCGGCATCCAGCGTATATGTCGCAAAGGGGGCAAGGTCGACCACACCTACCCATTGCGCGTCTGCAGCATGCGTCAGATGTGTGATCTCGCATGTGCCTCGCGGCGATGCATCGAGATCGACCCAGGCTCGTTCGATCGATTGTGTTTGCATGTCTGCTCCTTGCTCCGCTGATGCGATCTGTCGCTCGGCCGGTTGACCGTCGAAGCGATTGTGCGCAATCACACGGCATGCCGGAAGGGGGCAAAGCGGCAAGACAGAATCCGTGTTTTGCGGACAATGCCGGCGGCCAAACTCGATTGTCCGTAAATGGCGGATTCTGTATCGCCACCGCGCCTGCTTATCACGTGCGACGTCCTCCAAGACAATTCGATGACCGAAATTCATTCGAGTTTCATTACGGAGGACCATCGTGAACACATCCGCTTCATTGAGCATGTCCGGCACGTCCGCCTCGCTTCGGGCAACAGGCGCAGTCGCTTTTACGGTCCTTTCGTGGGCTGCGGCGTTTCCTTTCATCCGGATCGGTTTGCATGGACTTTCGCCAACGCAATTGGCAGCCGCGCGCTTCGCAACAGCGGCGGTCCTGGTCGTAGGCTGGCTTGTTTATCGGCGGCCGAAAAGACCTTCGCTGCGCGATTCGATGCTCTTCGCCCTGTCTGGTTTTCTTGGCATCGCAAGCTATAACGCGCTCCTGAATACCGCGGAGCTGACGGTTGCGCCGGGCGCGGCGGCCTTCATCATGAGCACGTCGCCCATCTTTACCGCCCTCCTGGCGGCCGTTTTCCTTCGTGAAAAGATCAACCTATGGGGTTGGCTCGGCTCGCTGTTCAGCTTTGCAGGCATTGGGCTGATCGCGTGCGGACAACCCGGTGGTCTCGCGCCCGGTAGTGGTGCCACGCTCATCCTGCTCGCCGCCCTGGCATCCTCCGCATACTTCGTGCTGCAAAGACGCCTGATCCCAACTTACGGTCCGCTCGCAAGTACCGCCTATACATTGCTCGCGGGTGCGTTGCTGTTATCGCCCTGGTTGCCTGGCGCCATGGGCGCGCTTGCCGCACCTTCTGCATCAGCGGCGACGTGGGGCGCCGTGGTGGTTCTCGGCGTATTTCCTGCCGCGCTCGGATACGCGACATGGACCATCGGCTTAGGCCATTTCGGCGCGGCACGTGCGTCCAACTTCTTGTATCTGGTACCTGCAATCGCGACCGGGTTGTCGATGTGTCTGACGGGCGAGCGCCCCGGGTTGAGTACGGTCGCCGGTGGACTGATGGCGATTGCAGGCGTCGCGTTCGTCGCGTGGCGCGGCCGGGTTTGATGATGGCGTCGCAAGGTGGCGGCGAGTCCGCTCTGTAAGTTCTCAACGCACGCCACTGCGCATGGCTTGCAGATTAAAGGCCGATATATCTTCATCAGCATCACTGAGCAAATCACCTGAAGCGCTTCAGGTTTGCCACGAGCGCCTGCAATCGAGCAGGTATTCACTGCGCTGACGCGAACGCATCGACATAATCTTGGTCAATAAGTCGCGGTCAGGATCCAACTCAGGATCCAACTTTTACGCATCGGCGCAACTGAGATGAAATATGCGAATAGCCAGCATCAGCATCCTGCTTCGTGGCCGGCCGACTAGGTTGCCGGCCGGCTTGTCGTCGCCAATGGTCGAAAGCCCGAAACCAGCGACTCTCGATTACATCGTCCACATCTACGTCCGTGCGGTCCGCGCTCCCGCGTGCGATACTTTTTACCCCGCTACCCTACCGAGTGGTCTCGCTGCCACGCGGCTCTCGTTGAAAGGAACCTCATGTCATCCGTTCAAACTTCCTCGTCCGCGCCCGTCTGGTTCATTACCGGCTGTTCCACCGGATTTGGCCGGGAGCTCGCACTTGCCGTACTGGATAAAGGCTGGCGTGCTGTCGTGACAGCGCGTCAACCGAGCTCGCTGGCGGAATTCGAGGAGCGCTACGGCGATCGCGCGCTGGTGCTCGAACTCGACGTCACGCAGGCCGGTCAGATCAAACACGCGGTAGAAAAGACGCTTCAGCAATTTGGCTGTATCGACGTGCTCGTCAACAATGCTGGTTACGGCTACCTGAGCGCAATCGAGGAAGGCGACGATCAGGATGTGCGCGACATGTTCGAAGTAAACTTTTTCGGTCTCGCCGACACCATCAAGGCCGTGTTACCCACAATGCGCGAACAGCGCGCTGGACACATCGTCAACATCACGTCGGTGGGCGGCCTGATCGGCAATCCGGGAAGCGGTTATTACGCCGCCACCAAGTTCGCGGTGGAAGGCCTGAGCGAAGCGTTGGCCGCCGAGACGGCCGATCTGGGGATCAAGGTGACAGCCGTCGAGCCTGGCCCGTTTCGCACCGACTGGGCAGGACGTTCGCTGAAGCAAGCAAAGAATCCGATCGAGGCCTATGAGGCCGGCGCCGGCAAGCGCCGCAGCGCCATCTCGGCCGCGAGTGGCAAGCAGCCGGGCGACCCGGCGCGTGCGGCACTGGCAATCATCGCTGCCGTGGAATCGCCGAACCCTCCGGGCCACTTGATCCTCGGCAGCAACGGTCTGGAGCGCGTAAAGATCAAGCTGGACGCTCTGCGCGCCGAGATCGCCGCATGGGAAGCCACCACGCTTAGCGCCGATTTCCCCGAATAGATTTTCGCTGACGGGAATCCAGTCCAATCCTTACGGCGAGATTCCCGGCTCATCGCGAGAAAGAGGCCTTCGAGGAAGCTCGGTTAAGCACCGATGCTCTTCTCGAAGCTGGCGGCGAAATCATCAGACAGCAACAGCTCCAGCATGTTACGCAAGGCTTCGGATTCGGGTTGTCCGAAAGCCTTGTTGAATCCGGTTTGAGCTTTGCGCCACAAGGCATCGGATTCGGCGAGCTTGGTGCGCCCCTGCAACGTGAGGCTGATCAGCCGATGCCGCCGGTCATCAGCATCCACCGCCACCTCAATGAATCCATCGCGCTCGAGTGGCCGCAGCGTATGCGCGAGCGCGCCCGGGTCCATTACCAATGCATTCGCGAGCGCCCCGACATTGGCGGGCTCGGAGCGCCCTATCTGCGCGAGGATTGCGCGCTGAGTCGTCTTCAGACCGCATGGCGCGAGCGCCACGTCGTAGAGCTGTGAAACCCGACGCGTCGCCTTGCGCAGTACCGTGCAATTGCAACCGGCCTTCTTTGCCTTTTTTCCTGCCACTTTTGTAGCCATCGTTCTCATCTGTACCAATCCCGCAAAGCTCGCTCTGAAATGTCAGCATATGCAGGCAATTGACGAAATGCAAGCATATGCAGATAATGAAGACTGGACCGCCCGTTCCTGGAGACGCGTTATGTGGCTTGCCAGTTGTACGAATCGCTTCGTAGTCGCAACGTACGCCGCGGGCCAGGACGCAACCACATGAATCGCCCGGTTCTTGCCGCATCCGAAGTTTCGACCAAGCGTCATGAATGGCTGGTGCTGATCTGTACCTCCGCGCCGTCGTTCATGCTGCAGTTGGACGCCAACATCGTGTCGGTATCGTTGCCGTCGATCGCACGTTCCTTGAACGCGAATTTTGATGGCATCGAATGGGTGATCACTGCCTACATGCTGAGCTTCGCATCGTTGCTGATGCCCGCGGGCGCGCTTGCGGACCGCTTCGGCCGCAAACGGTTGCTGGTGATCGGCCTGAGTCTGTTCACGCTTGCCTCATTGCTGTGCGGACTGGCTTGGAGCTTGCCCGTTTTGATTGCCGCACGCGCATTGCAAGGCGCCGGAGCGGCGATGCAACTCAGTGCCGCACTCGCGACGCTATCGCACGCTTTCCACGGCGAAGCGCGCGCACGTGCGTTTGCGTTCTGGGGTACGGTCGTCGGCATTGGAATCGCGAGCGGCCCGGTGGTGGGCGGGATCATCACGCAAGCATTCGGCTGGGAGTGGGCTTTCTATGTGAATGTGCCGATCGGCGCCGCGCTTCTTTTCCTGATCCTGCGTGTGATCCAGTCGTCTCACGATCCGAACGCAATGCGGCTCGATCTGCCGGGCGTAGCCTGTTTTTCCAGCGCGCTTTTTCTGATAACGCTTGCGTTGATAGAAGGGAACAGGCGTGGATGGAGCGACCGCTGGATCGCCAGCGAACTCGTTGGCGCACTCATCCTGTTTGCGCTCTTCATCATTGTCGAACGGCGTCAGGCGCGGCCGATGCTCGATCTGTCGTACTTCCGCAAACCGACTTATCTAGGCGCAACGCTCGCGCAGTTCGCGTTCTCCGTGGGCTTGCTCACAATGCTGACCTTCGTGCCGATCTTTCTGCAAAGCGGTCTAGGGGAAAGCTCGGCCACCGCCGGACTGATGATGTTGCCCATGGTCGTACCTCTGTTCGTCGTACCGCGTGTCGTGTCGCGCCATCTGGCGCATCGTCTGTCGGGGCGCGCGTTGCTCACGCTCGGCCTGCTGCTGGTTTGCATCGGACTGTGCTTTTTCGCGGCAGTAGCGACAATGGTTGAGTACTGGCCGCTTGTTGCCGGCATGCTGGTCGTCGGGACGGGCGCTGGCTTGCTCAATGGCGAGACGACCAAAGTCGGCATGACGGTGATCCCGAAGGAGCGTTCCGGGATGGCGTCGGGTGTATCGGGCACGACGCGTTTCACCGGACTAGTGATCGGCATCGCCGCACTCGGCGTTGTGCTTTACGCTCGTGTTCATGGCATTGTCGCCCAGGCGTTGCCGTCGATCGATGCGGCCGCGCGCCTGCGTCTCGTACAGGACATCACTGCTGGTCGCCTGGCCAGCGTGGCACTGCCGGGAATCGACGCAGCGACGTTGCACACGTTGGCCGTCAACAGCTTCGCAGGGGGTTATCAGGCGCTGTTTCTGTGTGCGGCAGCGTTCATGGCAGTGGCAACGTGGCTCACGTGGAATCTGGTCAATCCGGCTGAAACGCCGCCCATCGGCATCGCTGCCGGACAAAGCAAGTAGACACTCCGGCATTGCGGCCAACGGGAATGCCTTCACCTCGCAGACGAGTCACGCATAGCTGAGTCACGCATAGCTCGCTAGAAACATGTCGGCGGCAGACTCCGCTACCCGCCTTTGCTCATCCACGCTGAGCGGCGGTTGCCCCATCGTGACCTGGGGCCAGAACGCAAACGCTTTTACGAGACCCTGCAACTGCTGTGAAGCGAAAGCCGGGTCCGGCGTGTTCAGGCGGCCATCCTCAGCAGCCGCGCGAATCCAGCACGTCAGGTCTTCCTCGCGCTCACCCATACGCGCCACCATATCGCGCGCGCGTTCCGGCGAATGAATGCCCGCCGCGATCGCAACGCGGGCGAGGGACAAGAACGCCTCATCATTCAAAAGGCGAAGCTTCTTCAGGAGAAGCTGCAGAAGTTGCCCGCGTAATGGATGCCCGGAGGAATACACCGGCGCTTGATCTGTGTCACTTGACTCCCACAACTGCCGCAGGATCGCCGCGAACAACGCTTCCTTGCTTGGGAAATGGTTGTAGACCGTGCGCTTGGAGACGCTTGCGCGTGCGGCGACGCGATCCATGCTGGTCCCATCGAAGCCGGCCGCCAGAAACTCCTGGATGGCCGCGTCGATGATCGAAGCGCGCTTGCGGTCGGTAAGACGTAATGAAATATCACCGGTATTCATCGACGAATTTTACACCAGGCAGTTTACTTTTCTTGAAAACAAACTACACTGAACAGTCTACTTCGAATACCGAGGCGCCCTTGATGGCATCGTTCACCGGTTCAATTTGCCGCGCCCTGGGTTTGACCGCGGCGCAACGCGGGCGTGGTCTGTTCAGCGCCTCTACCCAGCACGACGGGACCCGCTTTCGCAACGTCAAGCCGCGTCCGGTCGAGGGAATCCGCAAGACCGCAAGCATCATCTGGAACATCATCTTTCACAAACCGGACGGTACGCGGCCGGCACACAGACTTCCCGTCGATCCGCTGTCGCGCGAGCAGCTCGACGCGGCACCTGATCGAAGTTTGTATCGGCTGGGACATTCGACCATGCTGCTCAAGCTTCGTGGTCAGTTCTGGTTGACCGACCCCGTATTTGCAGAACGTGCGTCGCCCTTCAGGCGGTTCGGCCCGAAGCGCTTTCATGCGCCGCCCATCTCGCTCGAAGATCTGCCTTCGCTTCGCGGTGTGATCCTGTCGCATGACCACTACGACCATCTGGACCGCGAAACGGTACTGGCGCTCGCGGCCAAGACCGCGGTGTTTCTGACGCCGCTGGGCGTGGGTGATCGCCTGGTCGAATGGGGTATCGACGCATCGAAAGTACGCCAGTTCGACTGGTGGCAAGGTACCGAGATCGAAAGCTTGCAATTTACGGCCACACCGGCGCAACATTTTTCGGGCCGCAGTCTGTTCGACGGCAACAGCACCTTATGGGCCTCATGGGTCATCGTCGATGACGGTTTGCGTCTGTTCTTCAGCGGCGATACCGGCTACTTCGACGGGTTCAAGACCATTGGCGAACGACTCGGTCCGTTCGACGTAACCATGCTCGAAACGGGCGCTTACGACGCCCAATGGCCGTATGTTCACATGCAGCCTGAAGAAACCATACAGGCGCACGTCGATCTGCAAGGACGATGGATCGTGCCGGTTCATAACGGCACGTTCGATCTGGCGATGCATCGCTGGCAGGAACCCTACGAGCGCGCGGTCGCACTTGCCGCCGCGCGTGGCATTCCTCTCGCGACGCCGCGCATGGGAGAGCGGCTCGACCTGACGACGCCGCATCACGGTGAGCGGTGGTGGCGAGATGTTGCTGACGTTGCGCACGTGTCGACGGCTCCGCGCCGCTGGTTTTCGTGCGGGCGCACTCGGCAAACCAATCCGTGACACCATTGCAGCGCCCGCTCTTGCCCGGCTCGCCTCAACGGCCGCTCTCAACCAGCGCGGAACCGTCGCTCCCGAGAGGCTTCGCCGTGCGATCCCAAGGCGGCTCATCGCCGAACGTTTCGGCCAGGTAATCCACAAAGCGGCGCACCTTGAGCGGTATGCGCTGCGCGCTGGGATAAACCGCCTGGATCGTCAGATTGGCCGTGCAATACGCCGGCAGCAGCGCGACGAGTTCGCCGCGCCGGAGGTGCTCGCCGAACACGAATGTCGGACCGTACGCAATACCGGCGCCGGCGAGGGCTGCAGCGAGAAGCATTTGCGTGTTGTTGGCTGTCATCCGGCTTGGTCCGTCGATGACGTGCGCGCGGTTTTTTGCATCGAACAATGTCCAGTCGCCGGCCGATACAGCTTCACTGAAAGCAAGTCGTTGCGCACGCATCAAGTCGGCAGGCTTGCGCGGCGTTCCATGGCGCTTCAGGTAGGCGGGAGACGCACACACGACCATGCGGCACGGCGCAAGCCGGCGCGTAACAAGTCCAGGGTCTTCCAGCCGTCCGATCCGGATTGCGACGTCGACACCTGCATCGATCAGATCGACATAGCGGTCTCCAAGCAGCACTTCCACGTTGACGTGCGGGTGATCGTCCAGATAGCGCGCCACGATCTCGCCCAGATGCATCGCGCCGAACGTGACCGGCGCCGCGACGCGCAGCAGACCGCGCGCCGTGCCTTGCGAATCGCTTGCTTCACGCCTTGCTTCGTCGAAGGCTTCGAGAATCCGCTTGCAGCGTTCGTAATAAGTCTGGCCGGTGTCGGTCAGACTCAAGCGCCGTGTGGTGCGCTGGAGCAACCGCGCATTCAGCTCGGACTCAAGGGCGCTTACGTGTTTGCCGGCCATTGCCGCCGATAGGCCAAAGCGGCGCGCTGCCGCCGCAAAACTGCCTTCCTCGACGGCGGCGACGAAAACGCCAAGGCTCGTGAGTCGATCCACGTCCCCTCCCTTCCCTTTCCAATTCGATAACAGGATTATCGACTGAAAACACCAATCAGCCAATTATCAAATTCAAGACTCGAATCTAACATTTCGCCATCAACTAACAAACCAGGGCACGGAAATGGAAATCAAGTCGAACGGTACGCGAATCCACGTCACGCAGCGCGGCAGCGGCGAGTTGGCGCTGGTGTTCCTGCATTACTACGGCGGCTCGTCGCGCACATGGGATGGGGTAGCAAGTGAATTGTCCGACCGCTATAGAACCGTCGCCACCGATCACCGCGGCTGGGGCGATTCCGAGGCGCCCGCCGACGGCTACGGCATCGCCGACCTTGCCGCTGACGCCGAAGGCGTCATCGATGCGCTGGGGCTGCAGCGTTACGTTCTGGTCGGCCATTCGATGGGCGGGAAGGTTGCTCAACTTATCGCATCGCGTCGGCCGAACGGGCTCGAAGGCCTTGTACTCGTCTCGCCATCGCCTCCGTCGCCGGTGCTCCTTTCCGACGAGCAACGTGCGACGTTGGCCGGCGCGTATCAATCGCGCGAATCGGTTGAATTCGTGATCGATAACGTCCTGACCGCACGATCGCTCGACGCCGCTCGCCGCGAGCAAGTCATCGAGGACAGCCTGAGGGGCGCACCGCAGGCGAAGGCAGCCTGGCCAAACGTGGCCATGCGCGAAGACATTACAGCAGCGATGGCGTCAATCGACGCGCCGACCATGGTCATCTCAGGCGAGCTTGATCAGGTCGATCCCGTCGCGACACTGCAGGCGCAATTGTTGCCTCGCATCCCGCACGCGGCGATGCACGTCCTGCCCGGAACGGGGCACTTGTCGCCGCTGGAGGCGCCCGCCGAGGTGGCGCAACTCATTGCGCGATTCGTCGCTGCGATTGAGGGCGAGTCCGTCGTGTTGGCCCTGCAGGGTATGACGCCGTAACCGGCCATAAGGACTACATCATGAACAAACCTTCCATCGCTGCGATTCCTATCCTGCCGTTCGGCATGGTCCACTGCCACCTGATCGTCGGTGCAAGGGGCTGCGTCCTCGTCGATACCGGCACGCCAGGCTCGGAGGAAAAGATTGGCCGCGCTCTGATGGAGCACGGTCGCGGATTCCGAGATGTGACGCTGATCGTGGTCACTCATGCGCACACGGATCATGCCGGTTCGGCTGCACGATTGCGTGAACTGACGGGCGCACCAATCCTGGCTCATGCCGGAGATCTGGACTATTACGAGCGGCGCAAGGAGATGACATACTGCGTCGCGCACTGGTGGGGCCCGCTCTTCTTGCGCTCTGGCTTACCCCGCGAACCGTACTTGCCGTTCACGCCTGACATCCTGCTGCAGGACGATGCCAGCTTTGATCTGAGCCCTTACGGAATCGACGGCGTGGCAAGGCACACCCCAGGCCACACGGCCGGCTCCGTGTCGGTCGAACTGGGCAGTGGAGACGCGTTGGTCGGCGACCTCGTCGCATCTGGAGTCTTTCTTGGGGGATTGGTACGCAAGGGACACGCCATGCGCCCCCCGTTCGAAGATGACCCGCAAGCTGTCAGCGGGGAATTGATAGGAATGGTGGACGCGGGTATGCAACGCTTTCATATGGGCCATGGCGGCCCTCTGAATGCTGCGGAAGTGCGCCGGCATGCTCTCTCGTTGCGGAAGCAGAAGCCCGGGCGCAAATACGGGATGGAGGCTGGCGTGTGTACGTGTGCCAGCCACAAGCTCACTGAGGTTGTTGATTAAGGTGGTGGCATCTTGCCAGCCACGAATTGCTTGGTCAGCACGCGTGCTCGTTTCTTTCGCGCGAACTTTCTTCAACGGTCCACGCAGCTTCGCCCGGACCCTGCAACCTTGACGGCTACAGCTTTCCACCGTTGATTGGAAAAAGCGGCTTTCCGTCTCTGGAAGACAATCCCCACTTTTTAAGCAGCGCGTCGTAGACACCATCTTTCTGCAGTTTCAAAAGCGCTTGTTGAACCGATGACGCCAGTTGCTTTCCCTTTTCATCGACGCCAAAGCCGATGCCATATGGCGCCAGCGGATTGAAATAGACGACCTTGTATTTTGCGGGCGTTTTGCTGGCGTTGTAATAGCCCACTGGCGAGTCCACCCACGCCACCTCGCTGACGCCCGTCGAAAGCGAAAGCAGTGTCATATTGGAGTCGGGATAGGTCGCGACCGTAAGCGGCTTTTTTCCTGCTTTGATACATGCGTCGCTGATCTTGGCACTTGCCTGTCCCGAAGCCGAGCCACGCGGTAGCGCAACCTGAAGGCCACACAGGTCATCGAGCGACTTCATTGACACATTCCTCGCCGGCGACGCGACGATGGTGTCGCCCATGTTCAGGTAATCGACGAACGTAACGACCGTGTGCCGGGACGTGAAATCGGAAAGCGACAGCAACACGTCAAAGCGATTTGCATTCAGCCCGGGGATCAGCGCGTCGAAAGACGACTGAACGAGCTCGAGCTTCAGGTTCAGCAAGGCGGCGGCAGCAGACAAGAGGTCTGGTGTAAAGCCGGCGATATTGCCATCGTCATCTACGAACTTGATCGGCACGACATCAGGATTGACTCCTGCGAGCAACGTTCCGCGATCACGATAAAACTTCGGCACGGCCGCCGCGAGCGCGGCATCGGCCTTGACGTTCGGAACCTTGGATGAGTCCTCGCCCCGGGCAACTTGAGCGAGAAACAGCGAGGCGAAGACACACGCCGCCGCCCGGACGATGGTCCGGGACGTGCATCCTGTGCCGGTCAGAGGGTAAGGATTCATTCTAGTCAAACCTCGCTGAGTGAACGTAGCTTGCAACCAGTGAATGCAGTCGGCGCAGGCCCTGTTACGCCGCTCTTAGTGTGCTCTGCGCGAAATCGCGCCTGTGCCATAAAAGGCAATCCGTCGCCATGTCCTCATTGACCGTTGCATCCGCCAACTGACCCACCATGATGCTATGTGTGAAACCGTCATGTACGGCGATCAGGTTGCAATCGAATACGACGACCGCACCGATCAGGATGGGCGAACCGGTGTTGCCGTCTTGCCACTGTCCCGGTTCGAAACGCTCCGCGCCGCGCGACGATGTGAAGCGCTTCGCGACCGCAGTCTGATCTGCGGACAGCAAGTTCACGGCAAACTTCTTGGTTCGTAAAATGACATCATGCGCGGACGCTGACTTGTTGATGCAGACCAGCATGGTCGCGGGATCTACGGACAGGCTGCATACCGAGGTCGCGAGCATGCCCGACGGCAAGCCGGCCTCTCGCGTGGTTATGGCCGTGACACCGCTGGCAAAGCACGTCATTGCGTGGCGGAACGCGTCAGCGTTCACATTGGTCGATATGGGCATGGCTCTTACTCGAAATTGTTCGTGATGTTGGGCTTCATAAAGCGCGGCGCTTAGTCGCCGAACTGGAGCGGCTTGAGTCCGAGGTTTCCGCGCAGCGTACTCGACGCATACTCGGTCCGGAACAGGCCACGTTTGCGCAGCTCAGGGAGGATGAATTCAACAAAGTCTTCCAGGCCGTTCGGCAAAATAGCCGGGCAAAGGTTGAAGCCGTCGGCCGCGCCTTCCTTGAACCAAGTCTCCATGTCGTCCACGATATCCGCCGCTGTTCCAATGAGCTGCCGGCCACCCGAAGCTCTATGCTTGTACAACTGGCGAATTGTCATGTTTTCGCGCCGGGCCATTTCGATAAGTCCGCCCCCAATGCTGCTGACCGCGCCCGAACCGATATCTGGAACGGGTCCATCCAGGTCATACCCGGAAAGGTCGCCGAGCGTGCTGTGCAGGATTGCTAGGCCGCTCAACGGATCGATGAGCTCCTGCAACTGATCGTACTTGTCCTGCGCCTCCTGTCTTGTCTTCCCGACATAGGTTGTAAGGCCCGGCATGATCAGCATCTGGTCGGCCGTCCTCCCGTATTTTCCCAGACGGCTCTTTAGGTCTGCATAGTATTTCTGTGCCGACGATATATCGAAAGAGGCGCTGTATACGACGTCGGCATTTTTGGCTGCAAGCTCGCGTCCCGCTTCGGCCGCACCCGCTTGAACGACTATAGGCCGGCCCTGGGGTGTGCGAGCCGAGTTCAACGGTCCCCGGACGCTGAAGTGCTTGCCCTTGTGATTCGCAACATGCAGCTTCGACTCCTCATAGAAGATACCTGTTTCCTTGTTGCGAATGAATGCATCGTCTTCCCAGCTATCCCACAGCTTCTTGACAACATCGACGAATTCATCGGCCCGCTCGTAGCGCTCTTCATAGCCCAAGTGTTCATCGCGGCTGAAATTCCACGCTTCCTGCTGGGACCAGGAGGTAACCACGTTCCATCCAGCCCGGCCGCCACTGATATGGTCGAGGGATGCATATTTTCGGGCAATATGAAACGGTTCGTTGTACGTAGTGGAGGCCGTCGCCACCAGTCCGATATTCGATGTGTGAGCACCGATGGCCGCGAGCAGGGTGAGCGGTTCGAGCTCTGCGTTCTTCGAGTCGCGGGTCAGCGAACCCTTTGGCGTATCGGAGGCGCGAACACCAATGCCGTCGGCAAAGAAAATCATGTCGAGCTTCGCTGCTTCAGCCTTGCGGGCGCTATCGAGGAAATATTTGAAATCGATCGCACCGCCTGCAGGCACATCAGGGTGCCGCCAGGCAGCCATGTGATAGCCGAGGTAACGCATCGACAGGCCAATCCGCATCATTTTGTCTTGTTCCATCACATCTCCAGTCATGTCTGGGGTTGAGTCGACAACCCGTTGCCGCCCATCTCAATCGGGCATATTCGAAATGAAGCGCCGGGTGCGTTCGGTGCCGCCGCCGTTGAAAATATGCGCGGGCGAGCCCTGGTCGACGATCCGTCCGCCGTCCATGAAGACCACGCGGTTCGATACCTTGCGGGCAAATTCCATTTCATGCGTCACGACGATCATGGTGGTGCCGGAAATCGCCAGCCCTTTCATGACGTCGAGTACTTCGTTCACGAGCTCGGGATCGAGCGCGCTGGTCGGCTCGTCGAAGAGCATGACCTCCGGCTCCATGGCGAGCGCCCGTGCGATTGCCACTCGCTGCTTCTGTCCGCCCGAAAGTTGCGCGGGGTAGTGCTTCATCTTGTCGGCCAGGCCCACCCGCGCGAGTAGCGCGCGTCCGCGCTCGATCACGTCCTTTCTTGCTTCTCGGCCGACAATGCGAGGTCCCGCGATGACATTGTCAAGCGCGGAGTAATGGGGAAACAGGTAAAAACCCTGGAACACCATGCCGAAATAGCGTCGTTGCCGGTCGAGTTCTTTCTTGGGCAAACGGATGCGGCGATTGCCGCGCATTTCGGTGCCGAGCACTTCGCCCTTGAAGGTCACCGTGCCCGAGTCGATCAGTTCGAGCATGTTGATACAGCGAAGGAGCGTGCTCTTGCCCGAACCCGATGGGCCGATGATGGCGACCACTTCCCCTTTGTCCAGTGAGAAATCGATCGCGTCAAGCGCGGTGAACGCACCGAACTGCTTGGTGGCCGTCTGGATCTGGAGCAGTGGGTTGCCCGACTCGTTTGCATTCCTGGCAATGCTGGAGGCGTCCATGACTAGACTCCCTTTCCAAAACGGCGTTCAAGAAGACTTTGTCCGCACATGGCGAGACTGGTGAGCACCAGGTACCAGAGGCATGCAACGGTAAGCAATGGAATCGTCTCGAAGTTGGTCGAATAAATCAGTTGCACTGTTGTGAGCAGTTCCACGTAGCCGATCACCGAGGCGAGCGACGTATTCTTGAACATGGTGATGAGTTCGTTCGCAAGCGGCGGAATGATGATGCGCACGGCTTGCGGCACGACCACGTGAAACATCATGCGAAAGTCGCTCATGCCCATCGCCTTGCACGCTTCACGCTGACCTTTGTCGACAGATGCAAGGCCTCCGCGAAAAATCTCAGCGCTATGTCCGCCCAGATACATCGCCAGGCCAATGATCGCCGCGCTGAAACGCGAGATCACAGTATTCGTGTCGATATCGAACAGAGTCGCGTGCAGGAACGGTACGGGGAGATACAGGCGCGGAACGAGAGCCGACAGGAAAAACAGGAACAGCAGCATGGCAAGCGTCGGCGTAGCCCGGATGATCCAGATATAAAAATAGCCCGCAGCGCGCAACACGGGATTGTCCGCCATGCGGCACGCAGCAATGACAGCGCCCAGGATCAGGCCGAGCACGCTCGCCAGCGCCGTCAGGACCAGCGTATTCGCCAGCCCGCCAAGCACGCGTTTATTGAACAGGTAGTGCGCGACGACGTCCCACTGCCAGCGGGGGTTATCGATGACCAATTCATAAAAAAGGACCATCGCAATAGCGAACAGTCCATACCAGAGCCAGTCCGATTTCTTCGGTCGCGCGTGAATGCGCAGGTCAGCGGGAGGCTCGCCTTGCTGGTTCATACCCGCCATGAACTGCTCCTGTTGATAGTCGGCGTTTTGATTCATACGTGAATGAGCCTCGTCGATTGTTCGAATCGTATCGGCAGTGTGATGGCCGCCAATCGCTTCATCTTCAGCGGGACCCGTCGTGGGTTGGAAGCCGGAATGCCGGCCGTCGCTCACGAACTTTGCCCGATAAAAAGCTGGAATGAATGCAGAATAGGGAGGCAAAAAACGGTTGTGAAATGCTTTATTTTGCGAATACGATAATGTTTTGTTATAGGACGTCTCAGTGAAAATTCGACAACTCGAGGCTTTCCGGGCGGTCATGCTGTATCAGACGGTGACGCTTGCCAGCGAGATGCTTCACATATCGCAACCGGCCACGACACGTCTTCTCGCCGATCTGGAAAGCTCGTTGAGGTTCAAGCTGTTCGACCGCGTCAAGGGACGCCTTATTCCAACGGTAGAAGCGCAAACGCTTTACGAGGAAGTACAACGCTCGCTCGCGGGAGTCGATCGCATTGCGCGGGTAGCGGATGAAATCAGGGACATGCGGCACGGGACATTGCAGGTTGCGGCCGCGCCCGCAATTGCGCTCTCGTTTTTGCCGCACGCCATTTCGGATTACTTGAAGACGCGCCCGGAGGCCCATATAGCGCTGGCGGTCCACTCCTCACGCTCGGTCGTGGACAGGGTGATCGGTCAGCGCTGCGATGTCGGCTTCGCAATCCTTTCCATGAACCACGCGTCCGCGCATGGCGAGCGGCTGATCTCCGTGCGGATGGTGTGTGCATTGCCGGCGGGGCACCGCCTATGCGCACTCGATACCATCACGCCGACTGATCTGGCCGGTGAGCGTTTTGTAGCGCATCCACGCAGTGTGGAATCCAGATTGCGGATGGACGCGCTGTTTGCAGCGCATGGCGTCGAGATGAAGGCGCAGATGGAATGCCAGTTGGGTCATGCGATTTGCGCGTTCATTGAGGCTGGCGCAGGTGTTTCTGTAATCGACGCGATCAGTGCATGGGGGTATCGGGGCTCAGGCGTTGTGTTCAAGCCGTTTGAGCCTTCGCTCGTGACGGATTTCGCGTTGCTCACGCCATCCCAACGGCCAGCTCCGTTGTTGCTGAAGCCATTCGTCGCTCATGTCCGCGAGTTTGCAATTGCGGAGTTGGGTCCCGCGGTTCTTGTGGCGTGATATGGCTTTTCTACCCAGGTTTTGCGCCGCGCTCCAGCATCACGGGATTCTGTCGATTAGTATGTAGAACTGTATTCGGGTTTTGTCGCACGTCGGAGGCTGCATTCCAGAAATCGGATCGCCGCCGGACTTCGCAGTGTGCGGGATTGAACCCGCCTTCTTTTGTCTTGTTTTTGTCACACCTTGCAAGATGTGTTGGGTTAGCGAATCTCATACCCAGTAACGCATTCAGGAAAGTTACTTGGATATTGGGTATTATTTACCTTATAAAACTATTTGACTGGGTAATACCTACCTATGTACTCTTCGGATCAACGGCACGTCTATCACGCCGGAACCTGAGAGAAAAAAACGGACTTGCGCCCATGTAGGCGCAAGCCAACTCGAATACCTTGTCCGGGGCCGTGCGCACATCTTCATAAAACAAAAACGAGCCTCTGAGATTGAGGCCGATATCTCTAACTTGGGGCCGACCTCTTGATCGCCGATTAGCTCCAATAAATCGGTGATCCGCAATTTGAACCGGACTATAATCGGCAACCGGACGGCGGTAATAAATTTATGGAGGTTCTTTTGAGAGCGGAAACTAAATTTATCTTCTTCCCGGACAACAATACCCCCAACTTCGTTCGAGCCGCAGTTGCGGTCTATTGGATTGGGTTTGCAGCCTTCTTTTTCCGCATCGTTCATGGAACAGGCGCTCCGCCTTTCCTGACTCGCCCTGAAGTAGAAGGGGCGATCACGGTTTTTGGGCTGTTCTCCGCCATTTTGATCTTCCATGCGTTTGTCATCATGCGGCTTTCGGCTGGGAAGCTTTGGGCGAGAAACATTGCGCTTCTTTTGACGGCATTCGTCATCACTACAACTCTCTACCGTCTGTTCGCATCCGGACTATCCTACGAGCAGAGCAACGTCTTAAGTTTAATAATCATCGCCGCGGAAACTGTCGCCGGGTTATTCTTGCTGACACCTGAAAGTACTGCATGGTTTAAATCCAGGACTAACTAAATAGACTCATTTAAACGGACTGGGATGGTTGCCGTAAGGCGCAACGGCTGGTAAATCACCGACTAGCGCCCTGTACTCCCACCCCATTCCCAGTCGATTGTCGAAACCCTAACGCGCCAAAGCCGCCGCATTGGCCCGCGCCTTATGCAATTTCTTGTAGCTGTCGATCAGGCGGTGGTGCCTGTCCAGACCCTCAAGATTCAAACTCGTCGGCCTTAAACCGTAGAACCGCACGCTGCCGTCTACCGATCCCATTACTGCGTCCATCCGGGCGTTGCCAAACATTCGACGGAAGTTGACCACGTAGTCGTCCAGTTCCAGGTCATCATCGAGCAGCACCTCCAGCACCACGTTCAAAGCCTGGTAAAACAATCCGCGCTCGACCGTGTTGTCGTTGTACTGCAGGAAGGCACCTACCAGCTCCTGGGCCTCCTCGAATTGCTGTAGGGCGAGATGAATCAGCAGCTTCAACTCGAGAACGGTCAACTGTCCCCAGTCCGTATTCTCGTCAAATTCGATACCGATCAAAGTGGCGATATCCGAGTGCTCATCCAGCTCGTTGTTTTCCAACCGGTCAAGCAATGCTGCCAGGCCGGCATCGTCCAGGCGATGCAAGTTCAAGACATCGGCGCGGAACAACAGTCCCTTGTTCGTGTTGTCCCAGATCAGATCCTCTACTGGATAAATTTCCGAATACCCGGGCACCAAAATCCGGCAGGCTACGGCGCCCAGTTGGTCATACACCGCCGTATACGTCTCTTTGCCCATGTCTTCGAGAATGCCGAACAACGCTGCGGCTTCCTCGGCATTGGAGTTTTCACCGTAACCGGAAAAATCCCACTCGACAAACTCGAAATCCGCTTTGGCGCTGAAAAAGCGCCATGACACGATGCCACTGGAATCGATGAAGTGCTCGACAAAGTTATTCGGCTCAGTCACGGCTTCACTGGCAAAAGTGGGTCGTGGTAGTTCGTTCAGGCCTTCAAAACTGCGGCCCTGCAGCAACTCCGTCAGACTACGCTCCAGCGCAACCTCCAGGCTTGGATGCGCGCCGAACGACGCGAACACACCGCCTGTACGCGGGTTCATCAAAGTGACGCACATTACCGGATACACCCCTCCCAACGACGCATCCTTCACCAGCACCGGAAAGCCCTGCTCTTCCAAGCCCTGAATGCCGGCCAGAATGCCGGGGTATTTCGCCAGCACCTCCTGCGGCACGTCAGGCAATGCGACTTCACCTTCCAGGATTTCGCGCTTCACCGCCCGCTCGAAAATTTCCGACAGACATTGCACCTGCGCTTCGGCCAGCGTGTTCCCGGCACTCATGCCATTGCTGACATACAAGTTTTCTACCAGGTTCGACGGGAAATACACGACCTTGCCGTCCGAATGCCGCACAAACGGCAGCGAACAGATACCGCGCTGTGTATTGCCGGAGTTGGTGTCGATCAGATGCGAGCCACGTAGCTCGCCGTCGGGATTGTAGATTTCCAGACAGTACTCATCCAGGACTTCAGCCGGCAGCGCATCCTTGCGGCCAGGCTTGAACCAGCGCTCGTTCGGATAATGGACAAACGCGGCGTTGGCGATGTCTTCGCCCCAGAACGCGCCGGCGTAGAAATGGTTGCAATTCAGCCGCTCGATATACTCCCCCAACGCCGACGCCAGCGCGCTTTCCTTGGTTGAGCCCTTGCCATTGGTAAAACACATCGGCGAGTGCGCATCACGGATATGCAGTGACCACACATTGGGAACAAGATTGCGCCACGAAGCGATTTCAATCTTGATGCCCAAGGCCGCCAGGACGCCGGACATATTGGCAATGGTCTCCTCCAACGGCAGATCCTTGCCCGCAATGTAGGTACTGGCGTCAGCCGCTGGCTTCAGCGTCAGCAACGCCTGGGCATCGGCATCCAGGTTCTCGACCTCTTCGATGACAAACTCGGGGCCGGCCTGGACCACTTTCTTCACGGTACATCGGTCGATGGAGCGCAAAATGCCCTGGCGATCTTTCGCAGAGATGTCCGCCGGCAGCTCGACCTGAATCTTGAAAATCTGCTGGTACCGGTTTTCCGGATCAACAATATTATTTTGCGACAGGCGGATATTTTCGGTAGGAATATTGCGAGTCACGCAGTACAACTTTACGAAATAAGCTGCACACAGGGCCGACGAGGCCAGGAAATAGTCGAAGGGACCAGGCGCCGAGCCGTCGCCCTTATAGCGAATAGGCTGGTCAGCTACTACCGTGAAGTCATCGAATTTCGCTTCGAGACGCAGCTTATCGAGAAAGTTGACTTTAATTTCCATGGGGGAATCCTAAAAATAGCGCTGACGATGTCGTGATCGCTATTATCCGTTGCCAAGGGCAGTTGCACCAAGCTGAGACGGCACGAGTTCTTCCTGCATCATTCTTCAGACGCGAGAGGGACATGAGAGGGACATGGCGACACTGCAGGTTGCCCTTATCCCTATGTTTGCTCCGGGCTTTTACGGCATCGACACGGATGCCCGGTCAACCGGCGGACCCGAACAGCATGCCGCTCGAAGTGTGCGTAGAACGCGTCCACTGTTTTCGCGAGGCCGCGGCGAAGCGGATGCCACTGCCATCCGCGCGTAATACCCACTATTTGATTCGGCCGAACACTTTCGCCGCGGTACCTGTATCTTTCCTGCGGCCAGGCAAGCGGTGACCGGATACACATTGGACCGGGAAGAAAAACACGTCCGTCGCGCCGAATGGCAGCCAATGGTTCAACGCTTCAATCCTCACCATGCAAAACGAACAAAACATGGCGTTACCCTCACCGGGGGCGTCACCCCTGCCGTTCGCGCGAAGCATCGGCCAGATTTTCCTGCAACGAAATGCGGGAATGGGCGTGGCCATCCTGATTGCTGTCTTCAGCGTCAGCCCGCGGCTTGGATGCGCGCTGCTGATCGGCGCGAGTACAGGAAACCTTGTCGGCCATATCTTTGCGGACCTGAATTCAACGGCATCCCGAAGCGATCTGCACGGTTTCAATGGAGCACTGGCAGCGTTGGCGGCGTTCACTTTCATCGACAACGATTCGTCTTCCGGAGCTGTCGCCATCCTGGCTGCTATCGCCGCGAGCGCACTGTCGGCGGCAATGACTCGTGCGCTGCACGTGCGCAACTTACCGACTTATTCCGGCCCGGCAATCGTCGTCACATGGGCGTGGCTGCCGTTTGTTCCAACAATCCACTCTAGCGGACCGGCGGAAACAGATGCCTGGAACGTCGGCGCAGCAGGTGCTTTCTTCAACGGACCGCACGTCGACGCGCCAGCACTTTTCATCTCGTTCACGTCTCACGTGGTAGCCGGGCTTGCGCCGATTGTCTTTGCCACGGGCTTGCTTGCTGGCAGCATTATTCTCGTCGGGCTGGTGCTTACCCGCCCAGCCGCGGCCTTCTGGGCGCTGATAGGCAGCACGCTAGGGCTTTGTTTATCCGCCATCGCCGGCGCGCCGGAATATGCAATGGTCAGCGGCGCATGCGGTTTCAACTCGGCGCTTGCCGCAATAGCCACTTATCGCCTTGGTACCGGACCAGCGGTTGCTGCGGTGGGTTTGACTTGCGCGTTTGCCTGGGTCGGCTCGATGATCGGAATACCACTGCTGACTGCGCCGTTTGTAATCGCTTCCTGGACCGTTCAAGTATTCGTAGAGCGCAGGCAGCTCGCTCTCTCAAGGAAAACGCTCATACACCATGAAAGCGTCTCTCTTGCACTCGACGCGTCGAACGATAAGGCGCAAGAGATACGCTGATGTTCAAGG
This sequence comes from Caballeronia sp. M23-90, assembly GCF_053574605.1. Taxonomy (NCBI): domain Bacteria; kingdom Pseudomonadati; phylum Pseudomonadota; class Betaproteobacteria; order Burkholderiales; family Burkholderiaceae; genus Caballeronia; species Caballeronia sp. M23-90. Next base: position 30,356 of record NZ_JBSIPA010000023.1, read on the forward strand.
AGACGGCCGTTCCGGGCAGGATCGAAGTCAGGCCGGGTTACCAGCAATTGGAGTCTTCGCGTCTGCTGGCTTGACGAGAGCCGCCGGCGTGAGATTGGGCAACGGCTTTTCCGGCTGTCGGTCCGGACTTCATTGCCGCGTACGGACGTAAGGAACAGCGCTTGCGTACACGGTTGGCCCGACCTTGATGGAGCAAACATGGCTGCCATGACTCTGGCTGACGTATCAAAAACGATGGCGAAAATCGATTTCGCCATGCTCTCGACCCGTTCCGCAAATGGCGAGATTTCAAGTCGTCCGATGAGCAACAATGGCGACGTCGAATACGATGGCGACAGTTATTTCTTCACCTCGGAAGAAACCCATACAGTCGCCGACATCCAGCGCGACCCCGTTGTTGGACTGACCTTCACTGGCGCAAAACACTTGCTTGGCAAGCCCGGCGTATTTCTTGCAATAGAAGGGCGCGCGGAGCTGATCCGCGAGAAGCCGGCAATCAAGGCGCATTGGTCGAAGGAGATTGACCGCTGGTTCGAGGAAGGTTTCAACACGCCCGGCGTCGTGCTGATCAAGGTAACGGCGAAGCGTCTTCATTACTGGGACGGCGAGGAAGACGGCGAAGTGGCCTTGTAACAGCGCTCGCGTGCCTTTGAGCACTGGTGTGCAACTCGGCGTCGTGCCCGCATCGCGGCCGGCGGCAAGCCGCAGCCGTGAAATGAATCGCAGCGCCTGTACGGCACACCACATCAGCGGTCACGCCTGGATGAAAGCCGGGCCTTAGAGATGTCTTGCTGTTCGAACACCGACCGCAAATCCAGTTACGGTGCGATATGTTTGAAACTGACGTAGTAATCGTCGGTGTAGAAGCAGTCGCCGATCTGCCGGCGCGATCCACCACATACGATCCGGCGCTGCCCGCGGTCGGCAGAGCCAGGCGTGCGAACCGTGTATGCGTGGTAATAGCCCCGCGGATGCTGCGGCAGTAACGACGCGCTATTGCGGAACAAAACACCATCCTCGGAAAACGGGTACGGGCCACCCGCTTTGATCAGACGTAGCGTTTCAGCTGTTTCCGCCGGCAACTGCGCCGTGGTGACAGTGGCCGGCGCGCTCCGCCCCTGTGCGGCCGACGA
>NZ_JBSIPA010000240.1:0-9824 GCF_053574605.1 Caballeronia sp. M23-90
CAACTGGCCGGCCGCGGTTTCGAGGTAATGGGCGTATCGTTGGTCATGCATCCGCGCAATCCGCACTGCCCGACCGTGCATATGAACGTGCGCCTGCTGATCGCCACGAAAGCCGGCGAGGCGCCGCTCTTCTGGTTCGGCGGCGGAATGGACCTGACGCCGTATTACGGTTATGAGGAAGACGCGCAGCATTTCCACGGCGTGTGCCGTGACGCGCTTGTGCCGTACGGCGCGGATTTATACCCGCGTTTCAAGAAATGGTGCGACGAGTATTTTTATCTCAAGCATCGCAACGAGCCGCGCGGTATCGGCGGGATTTTTTTCGACGATTTCTCGGAACCCGGTTTCGACGAATCGTTCGCGATGATGCGCAGCGTCGGCGACAACTTTCTCAACGCCTACGTGCCGATCATCGAACGCAGGCGCAACACGCCGTATGGCGAAGCCGAGCGGGAATTCCAGGCCTATCGGCGAGGCCGCTACGTTGAATTCAACCTGGTATTCGACCGGGGCACGCTGTTCGGGCTGCAAAGCGGCGGGCGCACGGAGTCCATCCTGATGTCGATGCCACCGGCCGTTTCATGGCGATACAACTGGAAACCGGAAACCGGCACGCCCGAAGCGCGGCTTTATTCCGATTTCCTTGTCGCGCGAGAGTGGGTTTAAATAGCCACGGAAACATGAGAAACCGGCGCTGTACCCGTTGCATTCCGTCCCCAAAGAGGACCGTCCACTGAAACCCAATCTTCCTTGCGTTCACCGCGTCGGCTTGCTGGGCGGCACGTTCGACCCGATACACAACGCTCACATGGCGCTCGCGCGGCGTTTCGCCGAGTTGCTGGACCTGACCGAACTCGTATTTCTGCCGGCAGGCCAACCGTGGCAGAAAAAAGACGTGACGCCGGCGCATCACCGGCTCGCAATGACTCGCGCAGCGGCGCAATCGCTGCACATCGACGGTTTGAAGATCACCGTCGCGACCGACGAAATCGATCACGATGGCCCGACCTATACCGTGGAGACGCTCGCGCGCTGGCGCGAGCGGGAAGGCAAGGATGCGTCGCTGGCGTTGCTGATTGGCGCCGACCAGCTCGTGCATCTGGATTCTTGGCGCGACTGGAAACGCCTGTTCGAATTTGCGCACGTATGCGTGGAAACACGCGCGGGTTTCGATGTATCGACGGTTTCACCCGCTGTTGCCGAGGAAATCGCGGCCCGCAGCGCGAGCGCGGATGTGCTCCGGTGCACGCCGCACGGGCATTTGTTGATCGACTCGGCGCTGGCGCTCGAAGTGTCCGCCACCGAAATCCGCGAGCAGTCGGGCGAACGCCTCAAAACGCACGCGGCAGGCGGGATTGCTGCCGAGAGTAATGTTCCGTCCGCCGTATGGGACTATATTGTTCAACACCACTTGTACCATCGGTAAAAATATGGAAATTCAAAAGCTTCAACGCGCGATCATCGACGGTCTCGAAGACGTCAAGGCGCAGGACATCAAGGTGTTCAACACCACTCACCTGACCGCCCTCTTCGACCGTGTGATCGTGGCGAGCGGCACGTCGAATCGCCAGACCAAGGCGCTTGCGAACAGCGTGCGCGAAAAGGTCAAGGAGCTGGGCGGCGACGTCATCAGCACCGAGGGCGAGGAAATCGGCGAATGGGTGCTGGTCGATTGCGGTGACGCCGTCGTCCATATCCTGCAGCCGGCGCTGCGCCAGTACTACAACCTCGAAGAAGTCTGGGGCGACAAACCCGTGCGCGTGAAGCTGCAAAGCGCAGGCGGTTTCGGCGGCGCGCGTGTGACCGCGGACGAAGAAGACGAGGAAGACGAACCGGCGGCCAAGCCCGCGCGCAAGACCACGCGTCGCTGAGCTTCAGGTTCAGTGCGAACGTACCGCTTTACCTGAAGGCGGACGCTTCGTGCGCCTCACGCTGCCATGAAACTTCATATCCTCGCGGTCGGCCACAAGATGCCCGACTGGATCGCAACCGGCTTCGACGAATATGCGAAACGCATGCCGCCCGAGCTGCGCGTGGAGTTGCGCGAGATCAAGCCTGAACAGCGCTCGTCGGGCCGTAACGCCGAGAGCGTCATGGCGGCTGAACGTGTGCGCATCGAAGCAGCGTTGCCGAAAAATGCGCGTCTTGTCGCGCTCGATGAACGCGGCCGCGACTGGACCACGATGCAACTCGCCGGCGCCCTTCCCGACTGGCAACAAGATGGCCGCGACGTGGCCTTCGTGATCGGCGGTGCCGACGGTCTCGATCCGCACATCAAGGCGCGCGCCGACGTATTACTGCGTGTGTCGAGTCTTACGCTGCCGCACGGCATGGTCCGCGTGCTCCTGGCCGAGCAGCTTTATCGTGCGTGGAGCATCACGCAGAACCACCCATATCATCGCGCGTGAACGGCAACGGGTCATCGAAGGCGCGGAACCGCCAACGCGTGCGCTTCGAGGATTGCCTCAATGTCATCGACCACGTTTGCGTTTGTTTATCTCGCGTCGCAAAGTCCCAGGCGCCGGGAGTTGTTGCAGCAACTCGGCGTCAAGTGCGAACTGCTCCTGCCCCTTCCTGATGAAGACGCCGAAGCGCTCGAAGCCGAGCTTCCCGGCGAAGCCGCCGATGCCTATGTCCTGCGCGTATGCGCGGCGAAGGCACAGGCTGCATATGCTCGGCGCGTAAAGGGCGAGCACGCGCCTTCGCCCATCCTTGTTGCCGATACAACCGTCACGCTCGATGGCGCCATCATGGGCAAACCGGACGATGCCGCCCATGCCGTCGCAATGCTCGAACGGCTGTCCGGGCGTGATCACGAAGTATTGACGGCGCTCGCCGTCGTCGATTCCGAAGGCGGGATGCTCCAGCCCGTCCTGTCGCGTTCGCTCGTGCGCTTCGCCGCGGTCGACCGTGCTGCACTGCAACGCTACGCCGCCACTGGCGAACCGCTCGGAAAGGCCGGTGCGTATGGCGTTCAGGGACGCGCGGCAGCGTTTATCGAACGGATTGAAGGGTCCTATTCGGGTATCATGGGCCTGCCTCTTTTCGAAACAGCCGCACTCCTGCGCGTGGCGCGCGTCGACTTTTAAACCCGTCCATGAACGAAGAAATTCTGATCAACGTCACACCGCAGGAAACCCGCGTTGCCCTCGTTCAGCAAGGCGCGGTGCAGGAGCTTCATGTCGAGCGCACGTTGTCGCGCGGCCGAGTGGGTAATGTATATCTTGGCAAGGTCGTGCGTGTATTGCCGGGCATGCAGTCGGCGTTTATCGACATCGGGCTCGAGCGCGCCGCGTTCCTCCATGTTGCCGATATCTGGCATCCGCGCATTGCCGGCGAGACGCATTCGAGTGCGCCGCATATCCCCATCGAGAAGATCGTGTTTGAAGGGCAGGCGCTGATGGTGCAGGTGGTGAAGGATCCTATCGGTACCAAGGGCGCGCGGCTTTCGACTCAAGTGAGCATCGCAGGACGTACGCTGGTTTATTTGCCGCAGGAACCACATATCGGGATTTCGCAGAAGATCGCGAGCGAGACCGAGCGCGAGGCGATTCGTGCGCGTCTCACGGCGGTTCTGCCCGTGGATGAAAAAGGCGGATACATCGTCCGCACGATCGCAGAAGATGCGACGAGCGAAGAACTTGCCGCCGACGTCGCATACTTGCGCAAGACATGGACGACGATCGTCGCGCAGGCCCAGCGCGTGGCGCCGACTTCGTTGCTGCATCAGGATCTCAATCTGGCACAGCGCGTATTGCGCGATTTCGTGAATGACGAGACCTCGCGCATTCAAGTGGATTCGCGCGAGACGTATCAGATGCTTGCGGACTTCGCGGCCGAGTTCACGCCGGCGGTGGCATCGCGCGTGCATCATTATTCGGGCGAGCGCCCGCTTTACGATCTGTACAACATCGAAGCGGAGATCCAGCGCGCGTTATCCCGCCGCGTGGATCTGAAGTCGGGCGGATACCTGATGATCGATCAGACCGAGGCCATGACCACTATCGACGTGAATACGGGCGGTTATGTCGGCGCCCGGAATTTCGACGATACGATCTTCAAGACCAATCTCGAAGCCGCCCATACGATTGCGCGGCAATTGCGGCTCAGGAATCTGGGTGGGATCATCATTATCGATTTCATCGATATGGAGAACGTCGAGCATCGCGATCAGGTTCTCGGGGAGTTGAAGAAGGCGTTGTCGCGCGACCGCACGCGGGTGACGGTCAACGGATTCTCCCAGCTTGGACTGGTCGAGATGACGCGCAAGCGCACGCGCGAATCGCTGGCCCATGTGCTGTGCGAACCGTGTCCGACGTGCGATGGAAAAGGCCAGGTCAAGACACCGCGCACGGTGTGTTACGACGTGCTGCGCGAGATCATGCGCGAGTCGCGGCAATTCAACCCGCGCGAGTTCCGGGTGGTGGCGTCACAGCAGGTAATCGATCTGTTTCTGGAAGAAGAGTCGCAGCATCTGGCCATGCTGATGGACTTTATCGGCAAGCCGGTGTCGTTGCAGGTCGAGTCGAATTTGAGTCAGGAACAATACGACATTGTTTTGATGTGATCCTGCCACGCTGAGAAGGACCGCATAAAGAGCGCCGATGAAAGCCGCGCCCGAACTAAGAGCCTGAGATTGTTCTAAGCCCGGCGCTCGCGAGCACGGCGTTCGATCCGTAGGAGAACGCATGGTGCAGCTATACCGTCAACTCCTTCGGCGAATGCGTTTTCAGCCACTCAGACAGCACCAGATCAATCCGTGTCTGCCAGCCATCTCCGGTTTCCTTGAAAGCCGCCACCACCTGCGGCGACAGTCGAAGCGAAAGCGGAACCTTGGTCGGAGCCTTCTGGCTGCCACGCACCCCAACTTTCGCGCGCAAAGAAGGCGGCAACGCGTTCTCACCGCGCTCGAACGTCTTCAGATCGTCAGTCGTGAGTTCACGCACTTCACCGTGCTCATCAATCATGGGTTTGCGTGCTGTCATAGCGATTTACCTCTCTCGAATTAGCCTTGCGAAAACTGATTACGCGGATCCCATCATCGGTTTCAGTGAAACACAGCACATGCAAACGGGCGTCAAGGAAGCCAAGCGCAATGTACCGAACCTCGCCGTACTCGCGCCGCTCGGCGGAGCCTATAAGGGCGGTGCCGAAATCAATGTCCACTGCACGCTCAAAGGAAAGGCCACGGTCGGTGATGTTTCGGGAATTCTTGTTCGGATCGAAGGTGACGTGTATGAACCTAATTGTATATACAAAATACGTATAATGCAAATAGAGAGCGTTGAGCTAGTGCCCGGGTCGTGCACGTCCCGCCCATACGCTGCACGTCCTTGTTCCGTAGCGGGACGAGCGAGAGGCCAGCTTCGTTGGGGGGTTGCCATGTACACCTTCATTTCCCCTCGCCGTCGGGTTCGCCACAATGATGTGAAAAAGATCAGCGAGCCTCCAAGTGGCTTGATGTAGCGGCCGCCAGGGTGCCGCACACCCCACTTCAATCCAGCAACACCCCCGGCCGTACCTTGATCTTCGACCCCGCTCCGGCCTGCATTCCTGCCATCAATGTTTCGCGGCCCTTGCGGGTGACGCAGGTCGTCGAAAAGATCAGTTCGGCGTAACCCAGCTCCCGAAAATGCGCGGCAATCGTGGCGGGTATCCTCCCGCTTCCGTTGATCGCCAGTTCGAGCAGCCAGTCCAGTTCGAATTCGGTGAGGTCGTTGTGCATTGCGCTCTCCAATCTTCAATAGCATCGTTTTCTGGAGCAGACAAAAGCTGTGACTGGCATCGATACGGCCGCTTGAAATGTTCAAGATCAACGGCCCCCCGATCGATACCGATCGAATATACGCACGCAAACAGCGGCCAGATTCAGCCGCGCCACATCGTGTCCGGAATTTTTTTATCGGTGAAACAGAAAATCGCTCAACTGAAAGACTTATGCAAACTCCGGTCGATCGCTGCGACCAGGGCATGCAGCGAAACCGGCTTGCTCAAATGCCCGTCGAAGCCGGCATCCAACGCTTTTTTCACGTCCTGCTCGCGGCCAAAACCCGTCAGCGCAAGCGCCGGAATTCTCGCGGTTCGCGGCGTGCTGCGCATCTGCCGGATCATCTCGTAGCCGTTCATGGTCGGCATGCCGATGTCCGAAAGCACCACGTCGAACTCCTGCTGCGTCGTGGCCACGAGCGCCTGCTCCGCGCTCGGCTCAGCCCGCACATGCGCGCCTTCCATTTCCAGCAACGTGCGAAACGCTTCGAGCGCTTCGACGGAATCATCGACAAGCAGCACGCGCAGGCCCGTCAGGATGCTCGGATCGACGACTTCGCGCGGCGCTTCCCCGCGCGGCGACGGCGCATTCTCCGGCAACCACAGCCTGAAGCGCGCGCCCTGTCCCAACCCTGCCGACTCCGCCTCGATGCGCCCGCCATGCAACTCTGCAAGCTGCTTTACGAGCGACAGCCCGATACCGAGACCACCGCGATCGCGACGGCCGCCGCCATCGGCCTGACTGAACATCTCGAAGATGCGTGGCAGAAAGTCCGGCGCAATGCCCTGCCCAGTGTCAGTCACGTCAAGGCACACGGAACCCGCAAGCTGCGATATCGCCAACTGCACGCGGCCGCCGCGCGGCGTGAATTTCAGCGCATTGCGCACGAGATTCCAGATCATCTGCTCGACGCGTTCGGCGTCGGCGTAAATCATCATGGCGGCGTCGGCGCCTGTCATCGATAAATCGATACCCCCCGAAACCGCATCCGCCGTGCTTGCTTGCACGACTGCACGCAACATTGACGTCACGTCCACCGGCGAGAACCGCAGCGCGAGCTTGCCCGTGCGCACGCGCGACAAATCCAGCAGGTCGTCGATGATCTTCGCCTGTCCCGCCACCGCGCGCTGGATGGCGTCGGCGGCATCCTGGACGATCGCGTTGTCGCGCACCTCGGGGGTGCGCGTGAGCAGCTCGGCCTTGACGTGAATCAGGTTGAGCGGGTTCTTCAACTCATGCGACAGGACAGAAAAGAACTCGTCCTTCACGCGATTTGCGGCTTCGGCTTGTGTGCGAATGGCGCGCTCCAGCGCCAGCGTGAGTTGCTGCGGACTTTCGACGCCGGTCTTGCCGGTGACATCGCGGGAGATCTTCGCGAAGCCCCGGAACGAACCCGATTCGACGGGCGTCGTCACGCCGCTGCAGAAGACCTCTACGCCATCGCTGCGCACATGCCAGCGTTCGTCTTCTGCGCGCCCGGCCTGGGTAGCCCGCTGGCGTTCCATCTGCGGCACGTGTGCGTCGCGGTCATCGGGAAGGAAGATGAGATCGATAGGCTTGCCGCGCACTTCGCTTTCCAGGTAGCCGAAAATGCGCTGCGCCCCGCCGTTCCACATGACTACGAGACCATCCATGTCCTGCACGATGATTGCATAGTCGTCCGTGGTGACGGCCGCGAGCCACAGGCGGTCTTCGCTGCTGCGCGTGGCGATTTCGGCGGCGCGACGCACGGTGATGTCGATCAGGGTGATCACGGCGCCGTCGATGTGATCGCCCGCCCTGCGATACGGCAATACGCGCGCGATAAACCATTCGCCCCGATCCGAGCCGATCTCGCGTTCGGTCAGTTTGAACTCGTTGAACGCGGCGCGGGCGTCGGCGGCCATGTCGGGATAATCGAGCCCATGGCGGAAATGAAGCAGGGACCGCCCGATATCCGATGCACTCAGCCGGAACAATTCGGCCGCACGCGGCGTGTATCGTTTGATCCGCAGTTCGCGATCGACGGCCACCGTTGCTATACCGGTGGAGGTGATCAGGTCTTGCAGCTCGTCGTTGGCGTCGACGGTTTCGGCGACTGTATCGGCCAGTGCGATGTTCACCGTGACGAGTTCTTCATTGACCGACTGAAGCTCTTCCTTACCTGCTTCGAGTCCCTCGCCGGTAGAACGAAGCTCCCCATTGATCGCCTGTAATTCCTCATTCAGGGCCTTCGAGTCAGAGGACGAAATAATAAGGGAGCCCGGTTGGGTTGAAGGATTCATCGGAAGCTCCTTCCGAGAACCGGCAAATCGCACGAACAATCGACGCAAAAAGCGTACGAACGCGGGGCGAGCCGGCCAATCTGTTTCCTGAGAATTCGCGCCGGGTGTCCTTCCGCCACGCGAGATATATCAGGATGGGTGGCGTTATTTTTCGCCGTCCTTTTAACTGATACTAGTCGCTATTGGCAAATGCGGTCGAGACAATATCGGGATTAATTAGGCGGATGTAGTTATAAGGCCGCACCATCTACACCTGTGAACCTGTTCACCGTTTAATCGGTAGAAACGAATTAGCGCTATACAAAAAATGCGGGAAAAAGGCCCGGTAAAATCTAATTGGGTCCCACCGCCCAAAACAGCTAAACCGGCAACGATGACCCACTCCATCCCTCTCCGCGTTACGATCTTTTCGCAGCCGTTACGTAACGCTGCGGCGTAACAGCCCGGTGAATGTGACCGGCTGGGGACGCTACGGGGTGTAGCAGCAATCGTGTTCTCTTCGAAATACATGGCACGTCTCGTGCACTGGAAACGTATCGCATTGACCAGTGCGGGTCTGAACGAGAACGCTCAGACAATAAAAGCAAACGGCTTGAATCAAACAGGCCACCATTAATAGCAACCGAATTGTGGCGCAACCGGGGAATTAAATTGAATAACTATCTTATCGAAAAAGATCTCGTGCATCTTGAACGCGTGGTAAACAAGATTGCCGCGAGTCACGGGCTTTCTCTGTCGTACTGGAGAAAACGCGTGGACTCGATGTTGTCCTTGACGCTCATGCCCGCCCAGCGCAAACGAGTTGGACAAATACACGCGGCCATCTCGATGCTCGAAGACTCGAATCCAAGACCGGCGTCCACGTGTGGCTGAAATATTGACGTTCCTGGCGCTCCGGCAACTGCGAAGGCAGGCCTGCCGGAAGCCGCACATCCAACTCAACAAGCGACATCGTTGCCCTCGGCCTCAACGTCAAACCAGCACACCTGGTATCAGGTTTAATAATAGGCAATGCGTTAAACACATATTCCAGCATTTGAAAAAGTGAAAATACGCACTGGCGCGATTATTAAATAAATATGAAGTGCGCCTGTTTCAATCCTCCTTTTTAATAATGCTGGACACGGTCTTTTTATATTTCTAAGATCGATTTTCCGTCGGCTCCGCTGCTTGCGCATCCGCGCCTCGCAGATGCTTTTCCAGAAAAAAGCCCGGATCAACCCCGTTAAATCGTCAGGACCTGCGTGTCGTCTTTCTTTATCGATCGTCCGGTATTTGCATGGATCGTTGCGCTCGCCATTTTCGTGGCGGGCGCGCTCGTCACGCCCTTCCTGCCCGTCGCGCAATACCCGCGGCTGACGCCGCCGCGCATCGTGATCTCGGCCATGTATCCAGGAGCCGCGCCGGAAAGCGTCGACAACACGGTCGCGAGCGTGATCGAAGAAAGTCTCGATGGCGCCGAAGGCCTGCAGTACTACGAAACCACGAGCGACAGCATCGGCGAACTCGAGATTGCCGCCACGTTCTCGGCGGGAACGAACCCGGACATCGCCATGGTCGATGTCCAGAACCGCATGAAGCAGATCGAATCGCGGCTGCCGCAGCAGGTCGTCCAGCAAGGCATCAGCGTGTTCAAGTCCACGGGCACCTTCCTGATGCTCGTGGCGCTCACCTCCACCGATGGCAAGCGCGATTCAGTGGTGCTGAGCGACTACGGGGACGCCGGTGATTGCGTTCAATCGCGGGTCGGTGCCGGAAGTGATCGAAAACGGCGTTTCGGGTTTTGTGGTGGA
>NZ_JBSIPA010000241.1:0-9820 GCF_053574605.1 Caballeronia sp. M23-90
TAATGGACCGCGGGCGCCGTGCTGCTGAGCGAGACCATGCGCGCTGAACATCGCGGCAAGGCGATGGGCATCGTGCAAAGCGCCTGGGGTTTCGGCTGGGCGGGCGCGGTGCTGCTTTATACCGTCGTGTTCTCGTTCGTATCCCCGGAATGGGCGTGGCGGCTGCTGTTTGCCATAGGCGTGATTCCGGCCGGGCTCGTGCTCTATTTGCGCCGTAACGTGGTCGAGCCTCCGCGTGTTCCGGTCGCCGCAAAGGCATCCGGCGGGGCGCTTCCTCCGGCCACCCATATCTTCGATAAATCCGTGATCCGCTCGACCATCGTGGGCGCGTTGATCGGCGTGGGCGCGCACGGCGGATATCACGCGATCACCACGTGGCTGCCCACTTACCTCAAGACCGAGCGGCATCTGTCCGTACTGGGAACCGGCGGGTATCTCGCGGTGGTGATCGCGGCGTTCATCTGCGGATGTTTTGTCAGCGCGTGGTTGCAGGACCGCATTGGCCGCAAGCTCAACGTGATCCTGTTTGCCGTGTGCTGCGTGGCGACGGTCAACCTCTACGTCTTCCTGCCGATGGGAGACACCGCCATGCTGCTGCTCAGCTTCCCGCTCGGGCTTTTTTCGGCAGGGATTCCGGCAACGCTCGGCGCGCTTTTCAACGAACTTTATCCGCAGGGCATTCGCGGCACAGGCGTGGGTTTTTGCTACAACTTCGGGCGGATCGTTTCTGCGGGTTTTCCTGTGCTGGTCGGTCACATGGGCAACTCCATGCCGCTTGGTTCGGCGCTCGGTATCGACGCCGGAGTTGCTTACGGCCTTGTCGTGGTCGCCGCGCTGATGCTGCCCGAGACGAAGAACCGGCGGATCGCGACGGTCGCGGTCAATGCGTGATTAACGTCGGATGAACGCCGATCAACGGATTCCACTTATGCAAACGCAAGAGACCTGCATGGCCGAGCGCTGGTATGAGACGGGCGCGGAGCAGATCACGGCCATCGACAGCCACGCCCATGTGTTCGTCCGCGGTTTGCCGCTCGCGCCGCAGCGCCGCCATGCGCCAGATTACGATGCCACGCTCGACGCCTACGCCGGTCATTTGCTAGCGAACGGCGTGTCGCACGCGGTGCTGGTCCAGCCGAGTTTCCTCGGCACGGACAACCGCTTTTTTATCGATGTGATGCGGCGCTACCCGTTGCGTTTTCGCGGCGTGGCCGTGGTGGATTGCAGCGTGAGCGATGCCGGGCTGGTATCGCTCGATCGGTCGGGTGTGGTCGGAATGCGGCTGAACCTGATCGGCTTGGCGATCCCCGACCTTCGCGCGCCTGACTGGCAGCGGTTGTTCGCCCGCGTCAATGCGCTTGGGTGGCATGTCGAGGTGCATCGTCAGGCAGCGGATCTGCGTGATGTCGTGGAGCCGCTGTTGGAGCAGGGCTGCACGGTCGTAGTCGATCATTTCGGGCGGCCTGATCCGCAAACCGTCGAGCGCGACCCGGGCTTTCGCTATTTGCTCTCGATCGGGGGAACGGGGCGCGTGTGGGTGAAGTTATCGGCGGCTTACAGGAGCGCGGTGAATGATTCAGGCGTTGCGGCCGGCGCGCGGCTGGCAAGCGCATTGATCGATGCATACACGCCCGGGCGGCTTGTCTGGGGCAGCGACTGGCCGCATACGCAACACCAGCAACTCACCGACTACGATGCAACCCGCCGCGCGCTCGACCGATGGGTGCCGGACGCGGCGCAGCGCGAGATCATTCTCACGGGTTCGGCCGGCGAGCTGTACCGGTTCGGATAGCGTTACTTGCGCACGATGTCCTTGAGAAAATCCGATACACGTTCGAGTCCCCGTTCCAGCACATCCAGTGGATTGGCGAAGCCGATCCGCACACAACCTTCCATTTCGAACGCGCTGCCCGGCGTGAGCATGACGCCGGTCGCCTCAATCAGCGATGTACAAAATTCAGTCGATGACATGTCCACATCGAACTTGAGCAGGCACACAGTCGCGGCTTTCGGCTTGACATACGAGACCAGCGGTTCCTGCTGGATCCATGCATCGAGTGTTGCGAGATTGGTCCGTGTGATCGCGTGATTGCGCGCGAGGATCCTGTCTTTCGCTTCCAGCGCTACTGATGCAAGATGATCGTCGATCATCCCCACGCTGATGGTGTTGTAGTCGCGATGAATGCACACGGCCCGGATGAGATCGACCGGCCCGGCGATCCATCCCAGGCGCAGCCCGGCTAGCGACCACGTCTTCGACATGCTGCCCGTGCTGATGCCGCGTTCGTAGAGATCTGCGACGGACGCGGTGAATCCCGAACCTTCCTGATCCGTTCCGCGATAAACCTCGTCGCACAGCAAGTACGCGCCGCACGATCGCGCGATGGCGACCACCTCTTTGAGAAACGCTTCGTCCATCAGCGAACCCGTTGGATTGTTCGGGTTGTTGATGGCGATCAGCTTCGTTGCGGGGCTCGCAAGTGTGCGCAATTCGTCGAGATCGGGAAGAAAGCCGTTCTCTTCCCGCAGCGTCAGGGTGTGTACCTCGGCGCCGTGACTCTCGGGTATCGAATAGTGCTGCTGGTATGTGGGCAGCACGGCGATCACGCGGTCACCGGGCTCGATCAGCGTTTCATACACCAATGCGTTTGCGCCGATCGCGCCATGTGTCACCAAAATGTTCTTCGGCGTTTGATGGTCGTAGAGCGCAGCGATATTCGCGCGCAACCGGTCCGAACCCTCGATCGCGCCATAGGTCAGCTTCATGGGGCGCAGTTCGTCCATGATGCTGTCCTGCTTGCCGGTCAGCGTCAGCAACTGATCGACGGTCAGCGATTCGACGCAGGTTTCAGCAAGGTTATAGCGCGCCTCATGCTCGTACCGGTCCATCCATCGCTCGACCAGAAAGTCCTTGATCTTCATTCGTTTCTCCGCAAATCAACGCGTTCGGTTGACCGAGTGTATTTCAAATTCCATGCAGGCTGAAGATCTGGAACGCGCGTTACCTTCGACGCACTGACTCTTATGACACACTCACGGTTTGCTTACGCTCAACGTCATGTCAGGAGATTCCGTGAACCCGAGCTTCTTGATCAGTAACGGTCGCTTGTCTGATGGCGCGTCCGTCGATATCGCAATCAGCGCCGGGCGTATCGAAGCGATTGGAGCCAATCTTCCGCGCGATGCAGACGTGGTGGTGGAAGACGGCGGGAGCGCACTTGTGCTTCCGGGATTCGTGGAAGGCCACACGCATCTCGACAAGACGAACTGGGGGCTGCCGTGGTATCGGAACGAAGTCGGTCCGAGGCTTGTAGACAGAATCGAGAATGAACGCTCGTGGCGTGCAGGCTCGGGACATGATGCAGGCAAGCAATCCCTCGCGCTCGCCCGTGCGTTCGTTGCCGCTGGAACAACGCGCATCAGGACGCACGTGGACGTAGACACCGACGCCGGCCTCAAGCATCTCGAAGGCGTGCTTGAAACGCGTGAAACGCTCGCGGGCGTTGCGGACATCCAGATCGTTGCGTTCCCGCAATCGGGCATGCTGCGCCGCCCGGGAACCGATGCGTTGCTCGCCGACGCGCTGAAGTCAGGCGCCGACATACTGGGCGCGCTCGATCCCGCGCTGATCGACCAGGACCCGGTCAAGTCGCTCGACACCACGTTTGCGATCGCGGATCGTTACCAGAAGCCCGTCGATATCCATCTTCACGAGCCAGGTGAAGTTGGCGCATTCACCATCAAGCTGTTGCTCGATCGCGTCGAGGCGCTGGGCATGCAGGGTCGCGTGGTGATCAGTCATGCGTTTTGCCTCGGCATGTTGCCCGATCGCGAGCGTGATGTGCTGCTCGCAAGAATCGCGCAACTGAGCGTCGCGCTCCTGACGACCGCGCCGCCCTCGGTACCGGTGCCGTCGCTGCGAGCTTGCATTGAAGCGGGCGTGACGCTCTTCGCGGGCAACGACGGCATACGCGATACATGGACGCCGTTCGGCTCGCCCGACATGCTCGAACGCGCGATGTTCGTGGCCATGCGGCACGATCTGCGTCGGGACGTCGACCTCGCACTCGCACTCGATTGCGTCAGCACGCTCGGCGCACACGCGTGCGGCTTTGCGGACTATGGATTGCACGTCGGCGCGCGTGCGGATCTGGTTCTCGTCGATGCCGCCACTGTCGCTCATGCGGTCGTCGCACGGCCGGTGCGCAAGCTGGTTGTATCGAATGGAAAAGTCGTGGCACGCAATGGCGCAATGCTGGCCTGAAACATCGGGCCTGATGCATCCCGTACAAGCTAAGATATCAGCGAGCGCCGGTTCACGCGGACCGGTTTCCTGCGTGATTTCTTCGATGGGAGAACAAGATGGCAGCCAAGAGGATTCTGTTTCTGACCGGCGATTTTGCGGAAGACTATGAAACGATGGTGCCGTTCCAGGCGCTGCAGATGGTCGGTCACACCGTGCATGCGGTCTGCCCCGGCAAGAAGAGCGGTGACAAGATCAAGACCGCGATTCATGACTTCGAGGGGGACCAGACTTATACGGAGAAACCCGGACATCTGTTTGCGTTGAACGCGAGTTTCGACGACACCGATCCAGCCAGTTATGACGCGTTGATGATTGCCGGCGGACGCGCGCCCGAGTACTTGCGCCTGAACAATCGTGTGATCGAAATCGTCCGGCATTTCGCCGATGCTGAAAAACCCATTGCCGCTGTTTGTCATGGGGCGCAATTACTCGCCGCCGCGGATGTGATTCGCGGCAAGCGCATTTCGGCGTATCCCGCTTGCGCGCCGGAAGTGCGTCTTGCGGGAGGGGAGTATGCGGACGTTCCCGTGGACAGCGCAGTGACTGACGGCAATTTCATTACCGCGCCCGCGTGGCCTGCGCATCCGCAATGGCTTGCGCAGTTCCTGACGCGGCTTGGGACGGAAATCAAGCTTTAGGCGCGATGCTGGAGGGCGCTGGCGGGCGGCAGGCGCGTCGGCGTTACGGGCAGTCGGGCCGGCACTGCAATTGCACCACTCGCGCGGCCCGAATAAACATCGGCCGCGCGTCATCAACTCCTTATCCCAGCTTCGCCTGCAACTCGGCTGCTCCACCGCGCTTATACAATGCCAGCGTAGCGATAAACCCGCACACTGCCGCAAAAATCAGCCAGTAAGCTGGTGCGGCTTTATCGCCGGTCGTCTGGATCAGATACGTCGATACCGCCGGCGTGAAGCCACCGAAGATCGCCGTTGCCAGGCTGAACGCCAGCGAGAAACCCGCCACGCGAACATCGACCGGCATCACTTCAGTCAGCGCGGCGACCATCGCGCCGTTGTAAGCGCCGAAGAAGAACGAGAAGTACAGCAGCACGCCAAGCATGCGCAGGAAACTCGGATCGTGCGCAAGCCACGAAAGCGCCGGGTAAGCCGTGATGATCGCCAGTGCCGATACAAACAGCAGCACCGGCTTGCGCCCGATCCGGTCCGAAATCGCGCCGCCGATCGGCAGCCAGATAAAGTTTGATACCCCCACGAACAGCGTCACGATCAGACTGTCCGACGTGCTCAGGTGCAGCACGGCGCGGCCGAAGGTCGGCGTGTAGACGGTGATCAGATAGAAGGTGGTGGTGGTCATCGCGACCATCAACATGCCGGCAATCACGGTCTTCCAGTTCGTGAGCATGGAACGGAAGACTTCACCGGTTGCCGGGTGATGACGGCGCGCCTTGAATTCGGCGGTCTCCTGCAGCGAGCGGCGCAGAATGTAGAGAAACGGCACGATCATGCAGCCGATAAAAAACGGCACGCGCCATCCCCAACCGGCAATCTGCGGCGGCGAAAGCATGCTGTTCAGCGCATAACCCAGGGCTGCGGCGACGACGATTGCGACCTGCTGGCTGGCAGATTGCCACGACGTATAGAACCCCTTCTTTCCAGGCGTCGCCATTTCCGCGAGATAGACCGACACGCCGCCGAGTTCGGCGCCCGCCGAAAACCCTTGCAGCAAACGTCCGAGGAGCACCAGCGCCGGAGCCAGCAAGCCAATGGTCGCAAACCCCGGAACGCAGGCAATGAGAATGGTGCCGCTTGCCATGATGGAAAGCGTGACGATCAGGCCGCGCCGGCGTCCAACTTTATCGATGTACGCGCCCAGCACGATCGCGCCTAACGGACGCATCAGGAATCCGGCGCCGAATACAGCGAACGTCTGCATCAGCGACGCAAATTCGCTGGCAGCCGGAAAGAACGTCCTGGCAATATAAGTCGCGTAGAACCCGAACAGAAAGAAATCGAATTGTTCGAGGAAGTTGCCGCTGGTGACGCGCAAAACCGCGCCCAGCTTCGAGACACTCGGCGCGCTCGCGCCCAGCGCCTGCGGTTGAAATTCGTTTCCGGTTGCCATGTCGTCTCCTGGATTTTTTTATTGCCACGCCGGCCATCATAGGCTCGACGGACCCCATGTTGCATTAGTCATCGACCAGCAGTTTACTCGGTTGGCGTTTTTCCACGGCCCATTTCAAAAGTGCTGCACTGCGATAAATCCCGTGCGCGAATTTCCCGTACGGCAGCGTCAGGAACAGCGCCATCACAATGCCAAGGTGGACGGCCAGCAATAACGCCATCATGGATGTATCGCGGAGAATCAACAGTGCGAGACCGCTCGCGCTGGTCAACAACAGCAACGCGA
Source organism: Caballeronia sp. M23-90 (assembly GCF_053574605.1). Taxonomy (NCBI): domain Bacteria; kingdom Pseudomonadati; phylum Pseudomonadota; class Betaproteobacteria; order Burkholderiales; family Burkholderiaceae; genus Caballeronia; species Caballeronia sp. M23-90. The sequence goes on from NZ_JBSIPA010000241.1 coordinate 6,677, forward strand.
TAAAACCGCGGTCCATCGGCTTTTGCGCGACGTCGCCGTGTTGCGGATGACGCTTCAGGTTCAGCCACAACAAACCGGCAGGTCCCGCCAGCAAGCCGAGACCACCCAGCGAACCGAGTACGACCGGTACGCTGCTGATCGCATAAGGCGCTTCGAGCTTGAGAAGATAGTGATAGAGCGTAGCCACGCACGTCGATGCAAAACACAGCATGAAACCGTAGAACGTGAGGTGATGAAAGCGGCGCCGGGCGAGGGAAAATGCATCGTCGGCGTTGTTGCAGCCTTCGCCATGGCCGCCGCCGAGATAACGCAGGCTCAGCACGTCGTGCGTCGCTTCACCGATGGCTTCGGCCGACATCGCGCCCGGATCCTCATTGCGCCAGAACTTCCGGACACCGACGCCGAGCGCGATCATCGCGAACACGAATACGATGCCGAAGAGCAGCGCGAGCGTGTTGTGCGGGAACACCGCATAGAAGTTTCCGGCGAGCGGCGGCAAGAGCAGCGAGCCTTTGAGCGCCATCGTCATGATCAGGAAAAGTGCCAGACCACCAGCGAGCGCCAGTGCCAGGGTCAGGCCGTTGCGCTTGTATAACGCGCCGAAACCTGCCGGCCATGCGTAGTCGACGTAAGTCTGCAAACGCACTTCGGCCATCGCCTTGGGCACATTGACGCCAAATTCGTGGGGCGGCGCGTACTGGCACGCGTGCAGACACGCGCCGCAGTTGTGGCAGAGATTCGAAAGGAAGTGCACGTCGGCGCGGCCGAACTCGAGGCGGCGGGTCATCGCGGGGAAGACGGCGCAAAAGCCCTCGCAATAGCGGCACGCATTGCAGATCTGCATGATGCGGCTGACTTCGCCTTCGGCCGCGGACATCGGTTTTGCAAACGTGATGGGAACTTCGTTCAGTGCAAGCGCGCTCGCCTCGCGCGTCAGGTTTTCAAGCGACTGCATGACTGGCTTCCTTCAATTTCAAAGCCGCCTGCGCGGCCTGGGTTCCTGCAATCCGGCCGAATGCCGTGCCGATCGCCATGCCGACGCCGGCCGTATAACCCTTGCCGAGCACGTTGCCCGCCATCATCTCGCCCGCAACGTAAAGGTTGGGGCTCGGCTTGCCGCCGAAATGCACGGCGGAGTTCTCGTTCACCTTGAGACCGAGGTACGTGAACGTGATGCCGGGGCGAAGCGCGAAGGCGTAGAAGGGCGGTTTGTCGATGGGCTGCGCCCAGTGTGTCTTCGCGGGCGTGAGGCCTTCGGTATGGCAATCATCGAGGACGGCGTGATCGAATTTGCCGACGCGACATGCGGCGTTATAGGTCTGGATCGTATCGATGAACTTCGCTTCGTCAAGATCCATGGCACGCGCGAGTTCGCCGAGCGTGTTCGCTTTCGTGCCGGGAAAGACGGGCGGCATGAAGCGGCCGATCGCTTTCGAATCGATGATCGAATAACCGATCTGTCCCGGCTGATGTGCAACGAGCCGTCCCCAGATGGCATAACGCTTGGGCCAGAAGTCCTCGCCTTCATCGTAGAAACGCTCGGCGTTGCGGTTCAGCATCACGCCGAGCGACACACAATCCACCCGTGTGCAGATGCCGCCGTCGTATAGAGGTGCACGGGCGTCGATCGCGACACAATGCGATTGCGACGGATCGCCGATGGAATCCGCGCCGGCATCGATCATGTATTTGAGCAGCACGCCCATGTTGAAGCGCGTGCCGCGAATCAGGAAATTGTCGGCGACCCATTCGCCGTTGATTTGGCCCCATGCTTCGCGCAGCCACTCGCGATTCGATTCGAAGCCGCCCGCGGCCAGCACGCACGAGCGCGCTTCAATACGCTCATCGCCAATCCGCGCAGCAACAAAACGGTCGCCATCCAGTTCGATGGAATCCACCGGCGCGTTGTATCGAACCTGGACGCCCAGCGCTTCCGCGCTGCGGAAATACGCGTTGACGAGCGCCTTGCCGCCGCCCATGAAAAACGCGTTGGTCCGCGCGACATGCAGCGCGCCCGACAACGGTGGCTGGAAATGCACGCCGTGTTTGCGCATCCAGTCGCGGCATGTCGACGATTCGCGGATTGCGAGGCGGGCGAGCGGTTCGTTGGTGATGCCGCCCGTGACCTTGAGCAGGTCCTGCCAGTATTCCTCTTCCGGATACGCATCGATCAGCACGTCCTGCGGCGCGTCGTGCATGCAGCGCAAGTTGCGCGTGTGCTGCGAATTGCCGCCGCGCCACTCACGCGGCGCAGATTCGAGCAGCATCACGGACGCGCCCGCCTCGCGGGCCATCAAAGCCGCGCACAAAGCCGCGTTGCCGCCGCCTATCACCAATACGTCCACCATTGTGATGTCTCCTCCAATCTCCGGAGTGTAGGACGTGCGGTGTTCGGCCGCCAGCAGGCGACAGGCAACGGGTCTTCATGAATCGTGAAGAGGCGGCAATGTGGCGCCTGTCCATTGTCCGCCGGTGACGAGCGTTCGCGCGACATCGGCGAGAACCACGCGCGCCGCGAGGCCGGCGGGCGAGAGTTCGTCGTCGGAAAGACTGACGAGCTGGTTTGGACGCACCATGTAACGCTCGTTGATAGGCAGCGCGCGGAACAAGGCCAGGTCGCGGCGGGCCAGCGCGGCACCTGGCTGGATCGTCAGGCCCAGACCGCCTCCGACCGCGTCCATGAGCATGGCGAGGCCATCGATTTCCGCCACGATATTCGGCTCGATACTGGCACGCGCAAACGCTGTGTCGAGCAGCGAACGCAGGCCGTGCGGGCCGCTTGGGAGGATCATCGGCAACTTCGCGATGTGCGCGAGCTTCGTGGTCCTGGTCTTTGGCATCGGCTCGAAACTCGCGGCTGCGATCACGAACAGACGTTCGTCGAGCAAAGGCGTCGCGCTGAAGCGCTTGATGTTGTCGCTCTGGAACAGGATCGCGAGGTCGATCTGGCGCGCGTTCAGCATGCCGGACAAATGGCCCGACAGACTTTCAACCATGCGCAGGCGTACATCGGGATATGCGCGAGCTTCGTGGTCCTGGTCTTTGGCATCGGCTCGAAACTCGCGGCTGCGATCACGAACAGACGTTCGTCGAGCAAAGGCGTCGCGCTGAAGCGCTTGATGTTGTCGCTCTGGAACAGGATCG
>NZ_JBSIPA010000242.1:0-9808 GCF_053574605.1 Caballeronia sp. M23-90
TCGCGAGGATCAGGATGCCGACGCTGTGGGCATCGGTGAAAACGAGCATCGCCACGACTTCCAGCGCGATCCCGCCGATGATCACCGGACGCCGGCCAATGTGATCCGACAGCGCGCCCGTTGTCAGCAGCGCGGCCAGCAAACTGAACGCATAACTGGCGAACACGAGCGTGACCATGGCGGACGAAAATCCCCACGCCTCCTGATACACCCTGTAAAGCGGCGTAGGGGCGCTGGATGCCGCGAAAAAGGTGGCCGAGGCGAACGCATAGAGCCCCAGCGCCTGGGACGACGAACGGGACGGCGGGCGGGACGAACTTAGGGTGGCATCAATAGCCATTGCACACTCCGGCAAATAAACGCAAAATAATTGCTTTAGCGGATTGTGCGCGTTGTCCGGCGTTAACGCAACTTTTTAGCTTTAACGCTGGTTCGCAGCAGGAGTGGAGCACATGGCAGCACGAGAAGGTTTGCGGCCCGGCGGCAGAAGCGCGCGGGTTCAGGAGTCGGTCCACCGGGCGGTCAACGGCTTGCTGGCGGAAATGCCGCGCGACGCGATCACCGTGCCGCAGATTGCGGTGCGGGCGGGCGTGACGCCGTCGACCATTTACCGGCGTTGGGGCGACCTGCAAACCCTTCTCGCCGATGTCGCCGTGCAGCGTTTCTACCCCGACAACGGTCCCGCCGATACTGGTTCGCTGCAAAGCGATCTCGCAACGTGGGCGCAGGGATACCAGGACGAGATGTCATCGGCGCCGGGCCGTGCGATGACCCGCGACGTGCTCGCGGGAATGAACGCCGACGGCAGCGGCCCTGCGTGCCAGTGTGCGGCTATTACGCGCTCGCAGGTTCAGATGATCCTGGAGCGCGCGGTCGAACGCGGCGAAGTGCCGCCGGCGTTGCACGATGTAATGGACAGCGTGGTCGCGCCGATCATGTACCGGCTGCTTTTCGACGACGAACCCATCGACCCCGCCTTCGCCCGCACGCGCGTGGCCATGTTGCTGGAAGCACGCGCGGAAGCTTAAAACCCTGACACGACGTTATTCAGGCATCTTGCGAAACGCGATCGCAAAGCGGTTCCAACTGTTGATCGACGTGATCAGCAACGTCAGGTCGGTCAATTCCTTGTCGTCGAAATGCGGGCGGACGGCTTCCCAGACAGAATCCGGCACGTGATTCTGCGCGACCAGCGTCAGCGCTTCGGTCCACTCCAGCGCAGCGCGTTCGCGCTCGGTGAAGAACGGCGTTTCGCGCCATGCCGAGACCGTCGCCAGACGGCGTTCGGATTCTCCAGCCTTGCGCGCGTCGGCCACGTGCATATCCAGGCAAAAAGCACAGCCATTGATCTGCGATGCACGCAAGCGCACCAGTTCCTTCAGGATCTGTTCGAGCGGGCTCTTGTTGATCTGTTCTTCAACGCCCATCAGGGCTTTGATGTCGGCGGGATTGGATTTGTAGAAATCAAGACGGGAAGTCATGAAACGCTCCTGGGAAAAGTCAGTCATTCGTGATTGGTTTTGCTGGCGCGGGTATCGCTGTATCGGGCCACAGAAGTAGTATGCGAAAATCATGGCCTGCCTAGAAGAGCCAAGAATCATCACAATGACTAGTCCATGAAGCCCGCATCACCAAAGCTCGAGCTGGATATCGATCGTGCGCTTTCCGTGCCGGTTTATCTGCAGATATGCACGCGATTCAAGACCGCGATCGCGCAAGGGCATCTGCGCTCCGGTGATCGCGTGCCTGCGGTGCGCGGCCTCGCGATGGAACTGAACGTGGCGCGCGGAACGGTGGAGATGGCCTACCGGATCCTCGCCGATGAAGGGTATCTGCAGGTTCGCGGCGCGGCAGGAACCATTGTTTCGCCAGCGCTGCAAGTTTCGGCAAGCGGCACCCGGCGTGCAGCGGGCAAACCTTTGCCGGCAGCGGCGCCTGCGTTGTCGCCCTATGGCAGCGGCGCACCTCGGCCGTATCAACTGGGCTTGCCCGCAATCGATGCATTCCCGCGCAAGGTCTGGAACCGGCTGGTCGCGCATCGGCTGCGCAGCGGCGACGCAACCGCGTTTGCGTACCCTGATCCTGCCGGCTTCTGGCCATTGCGCGAACGGATCGCCACTTACCTGGGGTTGTCGCGCGGAGTCGAATGCGTGCCCGAGCAGGTCTTCGTCACGACGGGTTATCGTGCGACGCTCGAACTCGTATTGCGCAGTCTCGCCTCGCCCGACGATGCCTTCTGGTTCGAGGACCCGGGCTACATTCTCGCCCGCCGTTTCCTGCTCGAAGTGAATGCGCGGCTCGTGCCCGTTCCCGTCGATGCACACGGCATCTCGGTCGAACGCGGCCTCGCCCTCAACGCGAATGCGCGCTTCGCGGTAGTCACGCCATCGCATCAAAGTCCGACGGGCGTGACGTTATCGCTGGAACGCAGGATGGCATTGCTCGACTGGGCGAAAGCCAACGGAAGCTGGGTGATAGAAGACGATTACGACAGCGAGTTCCGCTACGCAGGCCGCCCCCTCCCCGCGCTGAAAAGCCTGGATCAGCACGACCGTGTGATTTATAGCGGCACGTTCAGCAAGGTGATGTTCCCTGGATTGCGGCTCGCGTATGTGGTCGCGCCGGTCAGCGCAACGCAGCGTTTTCACGAAGTCTGCGCAAGCATGAACGCGGGGTCCCCCTATCTCCTGCAAGCAAGCGTGACCGACTTCATGGCGGAAGGCCACTTTGCGCGGCACCTGAAGAAGATGCGTTTGCTTTACGCGCATCGCCGGGAAATCACCGCGCACGCCCTTGCCGAAGTGTTCGGCGAGCGCCTCGCCATCGATCTCCCGCCGGGAGGCTTGCAGATGGCGGCGCATTTCGTCGACGGCACGGACGACGTAGCGGTGGCCGGCCGCGCCAATCCCAAGGGCTTTGGCGAACAGGCGTTATCGCGCTGGTATATGGGCGTGCCGTCGCAAAGCGGTTTGGTGCTGGGGTTTGCCAACATCGTCGACGAAGATCAGGCGATGCGCCGCGCGCACGAACTGAAGCGTGCAGCCGACGCGTAGATCTATGCGGAAACCGACGCGACCGTGTTGAACGGCGCATGCATCAGCAAAGCGTTGCGAGCCTCCAATAATGCTTTGGACACCGCAACATCGCCGCCAACCAGGCCTTGCATCAGAACGAAATTCACGCTGCGAATGCCGATGGATTCCAGTGCGTACCGAAGATAAGGCGTGAGGAAATCCGGCTGCCGGGCGCGTTCGCCACTATGAAAACCACCTGAGCCCACCAGCACGAAAGTCGGTCGGTCCCGCATCAGTCCGACCTTGCCGTCCGGCGTCGATGTGAACGTCCGGTTGATCCGCAAGACGTGATCTATCCAGAGTTTCAGCGCGGCCGGGACCGTAAAGTTGTGCATGGGCGTGGTGATGATCAGAAGGTCGGTGTCCTCGACTTCTCGAATGACGCGCTCGGACCAGCCGAAGGCAGCGTCCTGCGAGTTTCCCGATGTCACCGCCGTTGCATAATCACGGCCGATCGGCGGCAGCGGATCAGCGACCAGATCCCGTTCAGTGATCTGCTGGTCGTGTGCCCCGAGCGTGCCGACCATTTCCCGTGCAAGGCGATACGCGTGGCTGGCTTCGCCATGCGGGCTGCTGTTTAACAAGAGCGCGCGCATCAGCGTGTCCTCGCCGGTGATGACGGCAAAGCGGGCTCCAGTGATTCGACGAAATGCATGCCTTTCGCCAACAGCCCTTGCCGATAATAAAAGCGCTGCGCGAGCGCCATGTGCAGGCCGGTATCGAGTACGAAGTGATCGCAACCCGCCTCTTGCGCGATCCGGCGGACCTGCGCCAGCAACTCGCCGCCCACGCCTGAGCGTTGCAGACGCGAAGTCACGACGAGGTCATCGACATAAACGAACCGCCCATAGATCAGGTTCTCCACGAACCGGTAACCCGCGAGTCCGACGGGTGCTTCGCCATGCTTAGCCGCAAGCAGCCGATAACCCTGCGCAAACTGCCGATTGACCTGCCTCGCAAAGGCATCCGAAGTGGTGAGATGCGGACGCAATTCCTGCATCACGCTGAAGGCTGCTGCCAGTTCGGCGGGACCTTCGAGATGTTGAAACGCGGTGGAATGGATCATGGGATTCCTTCAAAGAGGAATTCACGATAGCCCGTTACGACGCGGTCTTACAGAGCCAAAAACATGCGAAGAGACTAGGACATGATCATTGGACTCAGGCTTGGTCCGGTTATCTCGTTAATCACAAAATAAATCCCCGAACACGTTCTTATGACAATTTTTCACACATATCGACTAATTTAAATTCTGATTAAAACATCGTGGCGAAAACGCTCTGAATAATCAGATTAAAACAATTAAATGAATCGTGGGTACCGATTCCAGAGCGACTTAATTCCAACCAAACTGCAGAAAAACAGCCGGAAATTTATTTGTATGATCAAACCGTTTCATGGCTTTAACGCGTGATATCGTCTCTCCGCCAACAGGTCTGAGAGAGATGCGACACATGCTTGCATCACTGCTGGCAAAGGGCTTCGGCCGTATCGACCTATACGCCGGCCTTACGCTTCATTACATCCACGCTGCTTAATCACTCAATAGAAGGATCAGCATGCCAACCGCAAATACGGGCGTTCTCACAATCATCGGCGCGGCTTACGGGCTAAAGCAGGTTACCGGGCAAGTCACGTTACTGGTGAACCGGCAGACAACACCCGAAACACTCTCAGTTCAGGCGAGTAATTCGGTATTCACCGATACCTGGCCGGGTGTCAGTAAAACCCTGACCGTAGTTTATAGCTACGACGGCGGGTTGCCGCAAACCGCAACCGCAATGGAAAACCAGACACTGACGATTGGCGCGCATGAGTTCGAACTTTCCTCCGCAGCTTCGGCTTTGAACAACACCCAGCCGGCCCTGACTGTGTGGGGCGCGAGTTATGGCCCGAAAAACGTCAGTCAACAGGTACAGGGAATGGTGCCCTCTGGCCAGACGCTGAACCTGACCGCGAACAACGCGACCTTCACCGATACATGGGTCAACCACCGCAAGGCCTTCGTGATCGTGGCGAGCTACACCGGCCAGGTTCCGTTCACGGATATCGTGGTGGAAGGCAGCCCGTATTCGCTCAAGTACCGCCCCCATCTGCAGGTCCTGAGCGCGTTCTGGGGCATGAGCGATGTGACGGCCGTAGTCCAGGCCAACGTGAGCCGGCGCAACCTGAGCATCGCGGCATCGAATTCAGTTTTTGGCGACGGCTGGCCGGGCATCAACAAGACCCTCAACGTGGTCTATCAATACGCCGAGTGCAAGCCGCAACAGGCGATCGCAACCGAGGGAAGCACGCTGACGGTGGACTACGACGCGACCGTGCCGCCGTACCAGCCACCCGTCGACGCCAGTGCGCTCAACGTCATCGCCGCGGCATATGGCCGTGCGGACGTGACCAGCAAGGTGGCCTCGCTGATCGCGAACCAGTCGTTGAACATCACGGCCAACAATGCCACCTTCAGCGATTCCTGGATCAACCACGTCAAGTCGTTCTCCATGGTCTACACATGGGGATCGGCGGCGGTATCGAGTCTGGTCGTGGCTGAAAATCAGCCTGTCGCGGTATCGGCGCCGGAACCGCTGTTCCCGACTGACCAGAATTTTGTATCGATGGCCGGACTCTTCGGCAGCGGCGACCAGATGAAACTGCAAACGGGCGCGGGCGGTTACTGGGCGGTATCGGCGGGCGGTCAGATCACGACCAGCGGGACGTCGAGTGATGCAGCGGAATCGTTCACCATTGGCGTTCCAGGAGCAGCGGGCTCGGCGGCCATTACCCTGCAATGTCACGATGGCAGCTTTGTGGTCGTCGGCGGCGACGGCACGCTGCATTCAGGCGGCACGGCACAAAACGCGGCGAAGCTGATCCCGTCGCTGCAATCGAACGGGACCATCAATCTTGGGCTCGTCGGCAGCTCGGGCGCACCCTTCATGGCGGTCAACCCGGCCGGCGCAATCGCCGTCAACGGAACCTACAACGCCGACTTCTCGACTTGTTTCAATCTGCTGTTCAACCCCACGCAGACGGGACTCGATAATCACATGATGGCCTTCGCGCCGCCGGAAGCCGAAAACGTCGATATCGATCCGCTTCTCGTCAAGGTGATCTGGGATCTCACAGGCGGCTGTTTTCTCGCCATCGGCCTTGGACCGCTGATTGGCAACGCCGAGAAACTCGGCCCGGGGGTGTATCGTCTGCTGCAGGGTTATCCGAGCGTGATGAGCCGGATCAATACGCTTGTCACCGCCATCCGGACCAATCGTGCAGCTACGGCCGGTGCGCTGCTGGTCGTGCTGAAAGGCGTCTACGATGCCGGCGTTTTCATGCCGCTCGTACGGCTGGTGCTGAGTCTCGCCGGCTGGTGGGGTCTTTCTCTTGCCATCGTCACCATTCTCACGAAGGTGCTGGGCGGCGCGGCTACGGCCGGTGCAACGCTGGCAGCCGAGCTGATCGCGAGCTTCGCAATCTGGGCGTACCAGACGACCACGGACGTGCTCGCCTACGTCAACTCGTCGGGCGGCAGCAAGGCGGCCGGTGAAGCGGAAGTACTGCGAGAGCCGGAGCCGGCCTGCCTGCAGGCCTGAACCTGTTACTGCTGACCTCGCAAATGCACACCGTACCCCTGCTTTCGCAGGGGTATTTTTTGTCACACGTGCGCAGGTTCACGCTGCGTTGCGGTCAGATGCATCCGCACGAATCCGACATGCTCGCGCAGCACATAAAAGGCATCGGCATAAGCGAGCGGCATGCGCAGCGTATTGAGCGACGCCTCGATTTCATCGAGCTCCGCAAGCAGCGCCATGCGCTGCTCCTCCGTCGACGTGCTCAGCGCACCGCGTTCGATCGCGATCAGCGCACCGTAGTATCGATAAATCCGCGAACGCACGCGCCATCCGTAAAGCGCGGGAATCAGCCGCAATGCCGGAAACAGCAGCACGGCCACGGGCAACAAAAGCACCAGGATCCGGTCCGTGATGCTCGCGACCCAGAACGGCAACACGCGATACAAAAAGCTTTTGCCCGACTTGTAATAGCGCGTCGCGTCTTCGCTGATCCGGTATTCGTGCGCAGTCGTGCTCGGAAAATCGCCCGCGCGCTGCAGCAGACCGGCCGCGCCGTGGATCTCCTGCGCCGCCTCGATCAGCAGATCCGATATGGCCGGATGCAGATTCGGCCGCGCCACGATTTCAACGGTCGGACCAATCAGGTGGAGCGTATCGGGCGGCCATTTTCTGCGAAGATCGAGAACGCCGGCAGGTAGATCGATTTGATTGAGATAGGGAAAGAGCCGCGTATAGGCGCTCGCTTCCGCAAAATCCATGACGGAGATGCCCGGGATTCCAAGCAGCCGCAGCATCAGCGTGCGCGTGGTCGAATCGCCGCTGAGCATGGCGGCGTCGACCTTGCCTGCCACGAGTTGCTCGGCCGCCTGCATGCCGTCGACCGGCACGAGTTGCGTGTCACCGTGGGAGGAGATGCCGTTCGCCTCCAGCAGCTTGAGCGACAACATTCTCGTGCCGCTGCCCTCGCGCCCGATTGCGATGCGCTTGCCATCGAGTTGCGAGAGTTGCGTCAGGCCTTTGCCGCGATAAAACACCACGATGGGAATATAAAAGATGCTTCCCAGCGACATCAGCGAAGCCCTCGCGGCTTCATCGGAGACGCCGCCTTGCACGAGCGCGATATCGACGTGCTGCTTGGGATCCATCAGCCGCTGCAGGTTCTGTACGGAACCATCGGATTGAAGCACGTTGAGGGTGATGCCATTGCGCGCCAGGATCTTTTTATACGTGTTCGCGGTGTTCAGCAGCGAGCTGTCGAGCGGACCTGCGCTGATGGTGATGGTTTTCGGCGGTGCGGGATCGGCAACCCAGACAGCCAGCCCGACCAGCGCGACGAACACCAGCGCGATCGGCAACGATGTCAGTGAAAGCTCCCGCCATGCCACGTGCGAATGGTCTTGCGGAAGACGCGGGCGATATTTTTTCATGAGAACCCGTCAGAGATGCTTCTGCTTCACCGCGAACGCCCGGGACTATCTGTTCCTGGCCGCCTCATAGTACTCAACAATCAGCCCCGTCACCGCGACATCCGTTCCTGTCTCGTCGATCCGGAGGCGCCATCTCGCACGATTCTCCCTGAATTCGTCCGTAGAATGCAATGGTGCTTTCCAGTGCGTCCGGCCCGACGGATACTCGGCATCATCGGGAAGAGGCGGACTATCGAAGGTCTCGCTAGCGCGGTCGGCAAATCGACGGCCGCATTCGACGCGAGCCAGGGTTCATCGCTCGGCAAATATTGAAGGAAGCTCAATGGAACACATCGAATTCAGGTCGGCGCGCTTGGCCGACATCTCCGCGATCGTTGCAATGCTCGCCGATGACCCGCTCGGCAGCCAGCGCGAGATAGTCGGCACGCCGCTCGACGGGCGGTACGTCGCTGCATTCGAAGCCATAGACTCCGACGCCAATCAGCACCTCATGGTCGTCACGGATAACGACGAAGTGATCGGCACGTTGCAACTTACGTTTATTCCAGGCATTGCGCGCATGGGCGCATGGCGGGGACAGATAGAGGCGGTGCGCATAGCCGCGCACCGCCGCGATTCAGGCCTGGGGCAGAAGATGTTCGAATGGGCGATCGCGCAATGCAGGGCGCGTGGCTGCAATCTCGTGCAGCTCACGACAGACAAGACTCGTGCCGATGCCCACCGTTTCTACAACAAACTTGGTTTTATCGCCAGCCATGAGGGTTACAAGCTGGCGTTGTAGACGTCAAGCCAGTACGTCGGAAAACACCTTGTTGGCGAAACGGGTCGAGTCCGTACCGCTGTTCAACACGCCAACTGTCTTGAGGTCATCGGCGTAAAGAGAAATCTCTTTCTTGAACGCATCGCCAACCGGATGATGATGGTCCGTGTGGCTCTTCAGCATGGCCGTAAGCTGTGCGACGTCCGCTTGCGGTGCGTGAACGGAGAAGATTGCCGCGGCCGCTGCAGGATTGTTCGCCGTCCATTCCGTCGCTTCCAGCAAGGCCTGCGTGAGCGCTTGCGCGGTCGCACGATCCTTTCTTATCAAACTGCCGCGCACGCCGAGCACGCAGCAGACACGGGTCTGGTATTCGCCGCACAAGTTGTTCGACACCTCGTACAAGTGGTCGGATTCGCGCAGCGTCCAGATGGTTGGATCGCCGTCCGCAATGGCGTGAACCTCGCCCTTCTTCAATGCTTCGCCAAGCAGGTTGGCGGGATACTGGCGCCAGCGAACATCGTTATCCGGATCGATGCCAATCTTCTTCAACGTGATCGCGAAGAAGTTCTTCGCGGGACTCGCCATGTCGCTGACACCCACGGTCTTGCCCTTGAGTCCCGGCAAATCAACGATGCCTGATGTTCGCGTTGCAAGTAAGCGCATGCAGCCGCCGTGAATGCCGGCGGTGAGCTTGACATCGAAGCCCTGCTCGAGCGGCTTGATCCAGCGCAGCGCCATGCCAACGCCCGCATCCGACTTTCCCGTGGCGATTGCTTCGAGCAACTGGTCAGTCGAACCCGCGAAGTTGATGAGTTCGACATCCAGTCCATGCTTGGCGAAGAACCCCTGCTTGATGCCGACCGGTACCGGGGCCGTGCAAATCGCACTTGCATTCCACGACAACTTGAGCGGCTTCAACCTGGTGTCGTCGGCGCGGGCGGGCAATCCGGCCAGACCGAAGGTCGCGCCGCCCAACGCAGCGGA
>NZ_JBSIPA010000243.1:0-9768 GCF_053574605.1 Caballeronia sp. M23-90
TCGGCCGTCGGCGTCCTTGCGGTTCACCCACCACGAGAAATTCAGCAGCAGCTTATGAAAGACCAGCTCGAGAAAATCGCGATCCGGCTTGCCGGTAATGGCACGGTCGATCTCATAGACGCGCCACATGGCCCACGCGTGGACCGGCGGATTGGCATCGCCAAACGCCCATTCCTGAAGCGTTCCTCGCGATACCGCACGCCGAACTGAATCCCGAAATCCACGCCGAGCCCGACGAACAGCACCATGAACGCGACCGAAATCAGGTTGAGCGCGTGGACCATCAGCAGGCCGAGCGCCGCCGTGATCGCGAGTCCGACGAACAACGTGATGAACACGGCGACAATCATCTTCCCCGAGCGCAACGCGAGCCAGAGGATCACCAGGACGACAATGAACGTCAGGATGCCGTTCAACACGGCGCCATCTTTCAGCGAAGCGAATTCTTCATCGGAAAGCGGTTGTTCGCCGGTGAGACGCACGACCGCCCCGTAATTCTCCGATAACTTCAGCGCGCTTGCGGTCGCGCGGATGGCGTTCGAACCGCTCGCGCCGGGCTCGAGCGCGTTGTAGTCGACCACTGGCTGGACCGTGACGAACGCGCGTGCGGGCTGGGTGGCGGAGGTATCGACGAGATTGCGCCAAGAGAACACGGCCGGCTGATTGGCGATGACTTTATCGAGCACGTCGGCGCTTTGTCCAAGCAGCTTCGACATCTGCCCGAGCGTCACCTGGCCGAGCTGCAGCGGGATATTCAGGCTGGTGTTGAGCGTGCCGGCGAGACCCGTCAGCGTGGGATCGTGGGCCAGCGCGTTGATCAGCGGACGCGCCTTGACGAGTTGCTGGGTGGTATCGGCGACTTTGTCGGTGGAGAGGTACAGCAGGCCGTTGTGCTCGAAGAAATCGCCGCCCGACGGTTGCGAGACGGCCGTGAACTGCTTCGTGTCCTTGGCTAACGCGGCGGCGAGCTCGTTGGCGGCGGCATCGGCGAATTCCGGCGCTTGCGCTTCGACCACCACGAGCACGGTGGAACCGCGCTCGGGGAAAGCTGCGTCGATGGCATGGCTGCGCGCCGCCCATTCGGGTTCCGTCTCGATGAGCTGGCTGATGTCGGTGCTGATCTTGAAGTGATGCAGCACGTAATAACCGCTGAAAACGGCGGCCAGCAGCGATAAAACGATAATCCACGCCGGCCGGCGGATGGACAAGGTGACAAGACGCGCAATGAGAGGCGTGAGCATGAAGACGGATGCCTCGAAGGGCTTTTTCGGTAATTCTTGTGGGACAAAGTGCGAAAGGCGCGTTTCAGGCGACTTTCGGCGACGGGTGAGTATACCGGTCGTAAGGAGCGGGCAGCAGGCAAGGGCGCCGTGCGAGTGATTTGCGCGCGTTTCCGAAAGATACAGTTAATGACAAAAAGCGGCGGCAGATTGTATTAACGTCCGGTTCCTGGAATAAATCGGAGGCACGATAGAACCGAAAAATGACGCGGCCGTTTCCTGCAAGCAGATCGAAACCACGCGGGAAGGCTGGGCTGAAGCGAGCAAGGACATTGCAGAAGCAGGAGACGATGCGCTTTTAGTTGGCGAATTTGCCAATTCCAGCGATGCGGAGCTTTCCTGGTCGAGCCGCGGACTCAATCAGGTCTCGCTCCAAAGCCTCAACAAGTTGTGATAACACCCCACGAGCGTGCGCCGGGCGGCATCGTCGGCGTTTTCGGCGTTGAGCCTTTGAATTGCCGTATCCATATCGAATAGCAGGCTGCGCCGGGTGTCGTCGCGAACCAGGCTTTGCGCCCAGAAGAAACTCGCGACCCGCATTCCCCGCGTCACCGGCCGGACCTGATGCAAGCTCGTCGCCGGATAAACAATCGCATATCCCGCCGGCAACTTCACTTCCTGCACGCCATAGGTATCTTCGATAACCAGTTCCCCACCGTCGTATTCGTCGGGTGGCGTGAGAAACACGGTTATCGATACATCCGTGCGCACTCGCGTCCCATGCCCCGGCACGAGCCGGATGGCGCCATCGACATGACTGCCGAAGTGCATCCCGCCCTCGTACCGGTTAAATAGCGGCGGATACACCTTGTTCGGCAGCACTGCGCTGATAAACAGCGGATGCCGCTCGAGCGACGCGATGATCGCGTCGCCCAGTTCGAACGCAATCGGCGCTTCCTGCGCGATCTGCTGGTTGCGCTTGACCGGCGCGCCCTGGTAGCCGGCTGTCGCGCGCCCGTCCACCCAGGCGTCCGATGCATCGAGCCGCTGGTGCATCGCGGCGGCGTCCTCGGGACTGAGGACGTTGGGTATGGAAAGAATCATGATTTTTATACAGCGCCGCCGCGCCTGACCAATAAGTTCAATAGAACCGGTAGTTTAGCGTTGCCAGGAACGTGCGGCCGTAACCCGGCACTGCGCGGCCGCCGTCCGACGGAATCAGCGCATCGTAGTAATGCTTGTTGGTCAGGTTCTGCACGTTCAACTGGATGTCATAACGCTTCTGGTGATACGCGGCCATCGCGTCCCAGCGCGTGTACGCCGGCACCTGCACGAAGTTCGTGCTGGCCGCATACCGTGACGACGTGTACACCGGCCCGCCGCCAAACGTCCATTGCGGCGTGAGGTCGTAAGTCGTCCAGATGGTGATCATGTTGCGCGGCGTGTTGGCGAGCGTCTTGCCGTTCGTGTTGTCCAGCGCCTTCACGACCTCGCCGTCCATGTACGTGTAGCCGCCGAAGACCTGCCATTTGTTCGTGATGTGACCGGCCACGCCAAGTTGATAACCGCGCACACGCACGTCGCCGTCGAGTGTGTAGCTGCCGTCGGGCTGGGCCGTGCGGGCATTCGTTTTATCGATGTTGAAAAGCGACTGCGTCACCGACAAACCGCCGTTGAGCAAATCCCATTTCGAGCCGATTTCATACGATCGGTTCGATTCCGGCGGAATGTTCTGCTGGTTGTTGGTTAGCGTCAGCGCTTCGAGCGACGGGTTGAACGACGTGCCGTACGACACGTAGTACGACTGCCAGTCGGTCGGCTGGAAAATGATCCCGGCGCGCACGCTCGTAAAGAAGTTTGTCTGCGTGCCATACGACGGCGCATTGATCGTGTTCTTGATCGACGCCTCGTAACGGTCCCAGCGCACGCCGCCCACGACCTTCCAGTACTGGCCGATGGACACCGTATCGTTGGCATAAACGCCGATTCCGTTCGCGCTCGATTCCACCAGGTTGGTCGCGACTTCCTTCGTGTTGGCCGGACGCTCGGTGTATTGCGGGTTGAGCAGCGGCACGATCGCGATGGTGTTCGACGGCAAGCCCGGCGTGGTTGCGGTGAACGACTGGTTGCTGTAGGTCTCGTGGCTCAGGTCGACGCCCGCGATCACCTCATGCTTGAGGAAGCCGGTGTTGAACTTGTAGTCGATATCGGTCGTGTTGTAGACCGAGTGGTCGTTGATATTGCGGTCCTTGCCCTGCAATCTGACGAAAAGCGAAGACAGTGGCAGCGACGTGAAGTTGCCGTTTGCCAGCGCCGGCGATGTTCCGAGCGGCCCGGTCAGCACGGCCGCGGCATTTGTTGCGCGGGCTTCGGTGCTGTAGTGGCTGAACTGCGTCTGGTTGCGCAGCGTGAGGTCATCGCTGAAACGGTGTTTGAAACGCGCCGACACCGTCTGCACATCCTGCATCGTGCGGTCGCCTTCGAAGCCGTAGAACTGGCTTTTGCTGACCGGCGCCGGTGCGCCGTTGACCGGCGGAATGCCGTAATCCGGCTGGTCGCGGTTGTGCTGGATCAGCGCGGACAACGTGATTTCTGTCGGCGTGCCAATACCGAAAGTCGCCGTGGGCGCGAAGCCGTAGTCCTTGCTTTTCATTACATCGCGCGTCGAGCCCAGATCCTGGCCGAACGCATTGAGCCGGATGGCCGACGTGCTGGAAAGCGGCTGGTTGATGTCGAAAGTGCCCCTGTAGCGATCGTCCGTGCCGACCATCGCGGAGACGGATGCGTGCGCCTTGAGTCCGGCCTGCTTGCTCACCTGGTTGATCACGCCGCCCGTGGAACCGCGCCCGAAATAAAGCGATGACGGGCCGTACAGCACATCGATGGATTCGAGGTCGAACGTGTCCCGATAGTACTGGCCGCGATCGCGGAACCCATCCAGATAAATATCCGTACGAGCCGAGAACCCGCGCAAGTTGATGTTGTTGCCGATCTGACCGCCTTCCGCCGCGCCGATGGTCACGCCGGGCACGTTGCGAAGGGCATCGGAGAAAGACGTCGCGGCCTGGGATTGCAGCACGGACTTGGGGACGACCACGGCGGCCTGAGGAATGTCGCGTAATGCGGTGGGCACCTTGGCGCCGACGCTCGATTTTTCCGGTTGGAAATCATTCGACGTATCCGCTTGCCCGTTCACCTGGACCGGCGGCAACGTCGCGTTTTCTGCGGGCGCGGCCGCTTCGGGCTGCGCCGGGGCTGGCGTTTGAACCTGAGCGATCGGCGCGGTTTGCGCGTAGGCGTAAAGCGGTGCGGCAACGGGTACAGCCACGAAACTCATGATCGCGGCGGCAAGCGGTGTCTTCCTCAACATGGGCGTTCCCGATACTGGATGGTTAATGGCCGCGCATGACGCAAGCCGAAAATGGGGGGTCGCGATTACGCGCGACGCCGTTATGACGGGTTTGGAGCAGACAAGCGCCGACCGGCCGGCACCTCGCTTGAGCGATAGATGCAACCTAGGTTGTCGATTGTGTAAATGCGAATCGATATCATTACACAAGTAACAAAGGTTTTCAATTGAATAAAATGAACTTAACGAATGACAGACGCACCAAGGCCCGCGCTGATAAAAGCGCGGCTCTGGCTGAGGGATTCCGAGTAAACCGAGGGATTGGGCGTTAAATCTGCCGGCTCTGACGGCAGGGCGTCATTTTTTCGATGCAGACGCCTGATCATATAGCCGCAAGGCGGCGGCCATATCGCGCTGCAATTGTTCGAGCGCGGCCGCGTCAGGATTCGGCGGCTGAAGGCCTTGCCATAAGAGTTGTGCCAGGCGGTTCGAGGTCTCTTCTATATCGACCGTCTTCTTGCTGATCGCGTCCCAGAGGACGTGTTCCATCGGACCGTAGATGCTCGATCGCAACAGGCTGAGCGGCATGTCGCCACGAATATCGCCTGCAGCGACGCCATCCGCCAGCACCTGCATGAGCGGCGCAGTGTAACGGCGCTGGAGTTGCAGGATTTCACTGCCGAACGTGTCGTCTTTCGCGCGTCCCTCCGAGAGAATCAGCGCGCAGAGCCCCGGCCCGTCGATCATCAGCCGGTACAAATGCGTGCGGATCAGGAAGAACAGCTTTGCGCGCGTGCCCGTGACATGCGGCAACGTGGCTTCTATCTCCGCGATGATCTCGTCGTACCAGTCGCAGATCACGCGCACGCACAGATCGCGTTTGCCCGCGAAATACGTGAAGACCGTCGCCTCCGATACCCCCAGACGCCGCGCCATTTCGATCGTCGTGGCCGATAAATACCCGCGCTCCGAAAACACTTCCCGCGCGACGGCGAGGATGTCCTTGATGCGTTGCTCGGACTTGACGCTCGATGGCGCGCGCCGGGCAGGGAGGGCTTTAGGCTGGGTCATATCGATGCAAGATCTGGATGTAACTTGAGTCTAGCTCAAATTCTTACAGACCTTGAATGTCGGTATTAAAGGTATCTACCAACTTGACGCGTGCTCAGGATTTGAGTTTTACTCAACCTCACTTCTTCCGGCGAACCCGACATGGAATCCACGCATCGATACCGCTCCGTCTTCCGCCCCGGCCTCTTCGCCAACAAGGTCGTCATGGTCACCGGCGGCGGCAGCGGACTCGGCCGATGTACGGCGCATGAACTGGTATCGCTGGGTGCATCGGTGGTGCTGGTTGGACGAACGCTCGCAAAACTCGAAGCCGTTCGCGACGAGCTCGCGGCGGACTATCCGGAAAGCCCGGGACGCGTTGGCTGCCACGCCTGCGACATCCGCGACGAAACCAGCGTCAAGCAAGTCGTCGCGGCCGTGCTTGCCGAGTTCAAGCAGCTCGACGGCCTTTTCAATTGCGCGGGCGGCCAGTTCCCCGCGCCGCTCGAGAAGATTTCGCTGAACGGCTGGGACGCCGTCGTGCGCAACAACCTGCACGGCACCTTCCTGATGTCGCGCGAATGCTTTACGCAACACATGCGCGATCACGGCGGCGCGATCGTCAACATGCTCGCGGACATTTGGGGCGGCATGCCCGGCATGGGACATTCCGGCGCGGCGCGTGCGGGCGTGTGGAATTTCACCGAAACCGCTGCGTGCGAATGGGGCTACGCCGGCGTTCGCGTGAATGCGGTGGCGCCGGGATGGATTGCATCGGCGGGAATGGACAGCTACGACGAGCGGTATCGTGCGTTGCTGCGCGAACTCAAGCACAAGGTGCCACTGCAGCGATTTGGTACGGAATCCGAACTGGCTGCGGCGGCGGTATTTTTATTGTCGGAGGCGTCGGCTTTCATCAGCGGGTCGGTGATTCGCGTCGATGGCGGCGTGCCCAACGCGCGCCATTCGTGGCCATTGGCGGCGTCTGAGCGTACGCTTGCGTTCAACGGTTTTTCGCGATACCAGCCGCCTTCGGGCTTGCAACAAGCCGACGAGTAAAACTCAAAATCAAGGAAGAAACGATGCTTCCCGCAGCCGATTCATACGACGCCCTGAACGCGGCGTTCGAGTGGCAGGTGCCCGCGCAATACAACATTGGTGTGGACGTCTGCGATAAATGGGCCGACGGCTCGGGCCGTCTTGCGCTCATTTACGAAACGCGTGAAGGCGAGCAAACGCGTTTCACCTTCGACGAACTCAAGACACTGTCCAATCAATTCGCCAATGCGTTGATGCGCGCCGGGTTGAAACGTGGCGATCGCGTCGGGATCTTCCTGCCGCAATCGCCGGAGACGGCTATCGCGCATCTGGCGATCTACAAGGCGGGTTGCATCGCGGTGCCGTTGTTCGCGCTTTTCGGCGTGGATGCAATCCAGTATCGGCTCGCCGATAGCGGCGCCGCCGCGCTTATCACCGATCACGCGGGCTTCCAGAAACTCGAGCAGATCCGCGATACGCTGCCGGAGCTCAAGGCGGCGTATTACGCAGGTGGCGAGCACGACGAAAGTGCGCCGGAATACGCTCATATGTTCTGGGATACCTTGCGGGCGGAAACGGAAGCGTTCACGCCAGTCGATACTTCCTCCGATGACCCCGCCGCCATCATCTACACGTCCGGCACGACGGGAAAACCCAAGGGCGCATTGCTTGCTCACCGGGTGTTGCTCGGGCATTTGCCGGGCGTCGAGATGTCGCAAGGCCTTTTCCCGGCGAACGCGAAACTGATGTGGACGCCTGCGGACTGGGCGTGGATTGGCGGATTGTTCGATGTGTTGCTGCCGGCGTGGCATCACGGCGTTGCGGTTTTGGCGCGGCGTTTCGAAAAGTTCGATGGCCCCGCCGCCTTCGACCTGATGGCGCGCCACGGCGTCACGCATACGTTCCTGCCGCCGACCGCGCTCAAGATGATGCGCTCGGTCGCTCGTCCCGAGCAGTGGAAGCTTTCCCTGCGCGCGGTGGCGAGTGGCGGCGAATCGCTTGGGGAGGAGCTGATCGCGTGGGGTCGGGCGGCGCTCGGCGTGACCATCAACGAGTTCTACGGGCAGACGGAATGCAACGTGGTGGTGTCGTCGTGCTCGACGTTGTTCGAGCCACGGCCGGGCGCTATCGGACGCAGTGCGCCCGGACATCGCGTGACAATCGTCGACGATAACGGCACGGAACTCGCGCCCGGCACGCCTGGCAATATCGCGATCAAATCGCCTGATCCGGTCATGTTCCTGCGCTACTGGAACAACGAGCCGGCCACACGCGATAAATTCCGCGGCCCGTTCCTGTTGACCGGCGATCTCGGTCTTTGCGATGCCGATGGTTTTATCCGCTTCGTCGGGCGCAATGACGACGTGATCACGAGCGCGGGATATCGGATCGGGCCGGCGCCTATCGAAGATTGTCTGTTGCGGCATCCGGCGGTGAGCATGGCGGCGGTCATCGGCGCGCCGGACGCCGCGCGCACGGAAATCGTGATGGCGTTCATTGTGCTGAACGGAGGTTTTATCGCTGACGAAACCCTCGTGCGCGAACTTCAGCAACATGTGAGGACGCGGCTCGCGGCGCATGAATATCCGCGCGAGATTCGTTTCGTCGATGCCTTGCCGATGACGCCAACCGGCAAAGTCATGCGCAAGGAATTGCGTTCTCAGTTGCCGTCGGGGACTTAGCGCGGCGACGTGGCTTGGCCTTCAGCACAGTTTCCTCGTGAGCCGTAATATGAAGCACAAGGAGGCGCTGCCATGAATCTTTCCCTGCTAGCACCCGTTTTCGCCGCGGCCGTGGCGAGCCAGCTCGGGTTCGCCGCAAGCTCTGTTTCCATCGATCAACACACGTGGCACGATCGTCTGCTCGTGATTTTCGCCGCCGATCCGCAATCGGCGCAGCTTGCCGCCCAGCGCGCGGCCATCGAGAAAACGGGCTCGGGATTCAAGGAGCGCGATCTGGCGCTGATCGAGGTGATCGGCGACTCGGTCAAAGGCGCGAGCGAAAATGCAAACGCGCTTCGACAGCGGTTCGGCGTAAAGCAGCACAGCTTTCGTGCGTTGCTGGTCGGCAAGGACGGCGGCGTGAAGATCGATTCGCCGAAGCCGATTTCGGCTAGCGAGTTGACATCGACTATCGACGCCATGCCGATGCGCCGCCAGGAAGCGGGCTCGAAACTTCCATGAACTGTCACCCGGGACGCCGGTCGATATACTGACGATGAATCGAGTCCAGGCTGATGCAACGATCGCCACGCAGGTGACGTTTGCTTTCGGCCGGACATTGCCCTCCAATCTCGAACTATCGGTCGTATGAAACGTTATTTGCCCGCTCGTTTTGCCCTTGTCGCCCTGGCTTTTTCGGCGGCGCTTTTCTCCAGCGCGTCGTTCGCGCAAACAAGTCCTGACGCGGTGGTGAAAAGCGCCGTGGAAGGGACAGTCAACGCGATGAAGGCTGACCCGCAAGCTCGCGGCGGCGATATGGCCAAGATCACGCAACTGGTCCAGACGCGTTTCGTGCCCGCCACCGACTTCCAGCGCACCACGCGGATTGCCGTCGGCAAGGCGTGGACCACGGCGACGCCTGAACAGCAGAAGCAGCTTTATGAACAATTCCAGACGCTGCTGGTACGCACGTACACGTCGTCGCTTTCGCAACTGCGCGATGAAGACGTCAAGTTCAAGTTCGATGCCCCCACGCTCGACGCCGGCGCCAAAGACGCTGTTGTTCAATCGCATGTGTATTCGACGGGTGGAGATAATCCGGTACGGTATCGGCTGGAAAAGACGCCCGATGGCTGGAAGATCTACGACATCGACATGATGGGCGCGTGGCTGATCCAGGTGTATCAGACGCAGTTTGCCGGCCAGTTGCAAAAGGGCGGCGTGGATGGCTTGATCAAGTTCCTGACCACGCACAACGCGCGCACGGCGGAATAAGGTCGATCGAAGTGGATTAGAAAAACGCAGCCTGCTTTCGCGGGCTGCGTTCCTAAGAAACTCACCTTCACGCTGGCGAGTCCTGAGGCTGTAGTGAATATCCAAATTGCGCCGCGCGGCGATGAAGCTGTTTGATGACACGGTCCCTGTACTGCTGTTCGTAATGATCCGCACC
>NZ_JBSIPA010000244.1:0-9695 GCF_053574605.1 Caballeronia sp. M23-90
TACTGGTAACGCCCGCTCGCCGGCAACGTGAAGCGCGACCAGCCGTCGCGCTCGACGCTCAGGCCGAAACGCTCCATCAGCTTGATCGTGATCTCGATATACGGCTTCGAAATCAGTTCGCCTTCCACTTCGATCACGATCGGGCCGCGTTGGCTTTGTGCGAGCGGCAGGCTCATCAGCAACGCGGTCAGGAACTGGCTGGAGACATCGCCGCGAACCTTGATCGGCGCATCGATGGCAATCCCGGCAGCGTGGATCTGCAGCGGCGGGAAACCGGCGTTGGCTTCGTAGTCGATCGACGCGCCGATCTGGCGCAGGCCGTCGACGAGATCGCCGATCGGCCGTTCATGCATGCGCGGCACGCCATGCACGCGGTACTCGCCGCCGTTCAACGCCAGCGCGGCCGTCAACGGACGCACCGCGGTGCCGGCGTTGCCAAGGAAAAGCTCTGCCGACTTCACCGGAAAGCCGCCGCCCGTCCCCTTCACGACGCAACGCTCGCCATCGTTTTTCACGTCGATGCCGAGCTTCGCGAGCGCGGCGAGCATCACACGGGTATCGTCGGAATCGAGCAGATTGGTGATCACCGTTTCGCCCTCGGCCAACGCGGCGAGCAGCAAAACGCGATTAGAAATGCTCTTCGATCCGGGCAGCCGGACCGTGCCGGACGCACGCGAAAAAGGTCCGGGATCGAGGGCCCGTTCTGATCGTCACCGCCGATGCCGGCGCGCGTGCGGGCAGGGTGATCGACTACACGCCGCTCGTGGATGAAGCGCTGGCGCGCGCCGAACACAAGGTCGCGAACGTGTTGCTGATCGACCGGCAACTCGCGCCTGAGCGGTTGCAGGCGCCGTATCTCGTCGAATACGAACCGCTGCGCGCACAATTCTTCGATGCCCAGGTTCCATGCGTATGGCTGGAGTCGAACGAACCTTCGTACGTGCTCTACACGTCGGGAACGACGGGCAAGCCGAAGGGCGTGCAACGAGACGTGGGCGGCTATGCAGTGGCGCTGGCGGCATCGATGGAACACATCTTCCAGGGCAAACCTGGCGACACCATGTGGACCGCTTCCGACGTGGGCTGGGTGGTCGGGCACAGCTACATCATCTACGCGCCGCTGATTGCCGGGCTGACCACGGTCATGTACGAAGGCACGCCTGTTCGCCCCGACGGCGGGATCTGGTGGCGCATCATCGAGCAGCACAAGATCAACCTGATGTTCACCGCGCCGACCGCGCTGCGCGTGCTGAAGAAACAGGACCCGAAGCTGATGGAGCAAGCGGATTTATCGAGTCTGCGAACGCTCTTCCTGGCCGGCGAACCGCTCGATGAGCCCACGGCGCAATGGATCCAGAGCGCGCTGAAAAAACCGGTCGTCGACAATTACTGGCAGACCGAAACCGGCTGGCCCATGATCGCGATTCCCAGAGGGATCGAACCGTTGCCGCCGAAACTGGGTTCTCCCGGCGTGCCATCGATGGGCTTCGCATTGACCGTGCGTAACGAAGCAACCGGTGAGGTTTGCGCGCCTGGAGAGAAGGGCGTGATCGCGCTCGATTATCCGTTGCCGCCGGGCTGCATGCAGACCGTATGGGGCGACGATTCACGTTTCATCAAGACGTATTGGCGGAGCATTCCCGGGCATCAGTTGTATTCGACATTCGACTGGGGCGTGACCGACGAAGACGGCTACGTGTCGATCCTCGGTCGCACCGACGACGTGATCAACGTGGCGGGGCACCGGCTGGGCACGCGTGAGATCGAGGAAGCGATCAGCAGTCACAGGTCGGTGGCCGAGGTGGCGGTTGTAGGCGTTGCCGATCCGGTCAAAGGCCAGGTCGCGCTCGCATTCGTTGTGTTGCGCGATGTCCAGGCGCTGGACCAAGAAGGCGCCCGCGAAGCGCTTGAAGCGGAGCTTGCGCGCAGTGTCGACTCACAGTTGGGAGCGATCGCCCGTCCCGCCCGTGTGCATTTCCTCGCGATGCTGCCGAAGACCCGCTCAGGCAAACTACTGCGGCGCGCGATCGCGGCACTCGCTGAAGGCCGCGACCCGGGTGATCTCCCGATGATCGAAGATGCCGGAGCGCTGGTGCAGGTGAAAGAAGCTTTGACACGCCAATGACCGCGGTTCCGGGTGCGCCGCCCGGAACGCTTCGGCTTTCTCAACGAACCAGCTTCTGCAGCACCGATTGCGTCTTCGGCGATCCATGCACTGATTCCTTCGCCAGGTTGATCTGCATGGTGGTGGCCGCGACTTCGTGCACGGCTTGCTCAAGTTGATACGTTCCGCGAGCGTCGAGCCAGTCCAGGATCTCCGCCAGATGCCATACCACGGCGCTGCCTTCATGAACCGGCGAGGGGAAGGTCGAGGGATTCGCGAGCATCAGCTTGCGCATGTTCTGGCGCGTGACGCCGATGGTATCGGCGACGTCCGTCAGGCCGACAAAATCAGGCGATGCCTCAACGAGCGCGGCCGTTGGAATGGCTGACTTGACGTCCGTCAAGGCGCTCATCAACGCGGCTTCCGCGCTGTCCGCTTCCCGCGTGAATGCCAGCGCGATGCGGCCCGGTTGTCCGATGCCAATCAGCGCGTCGTCGCATCCGGCGGCGGCAAGACGCCCAATCAATTCCTCGTGATCGCAGTCGGTTTCCGAGAGCCGATATTTCAATGTGAACGTGTATTCCATGGCGTCGTTTTAAATAAGACCACTGTCTGATGGGAAGGCTTTTCTATCTGGATCGCGCAGTTGTCCACCACGCGTTTTAAAGCCCGCGCATGATTGACAGCGTTTTTAG
Organism: Caballeronia sp. M23-90; assembly: GCF_053574605.1. Lineage (NCBI taxonomy): Bacteria > Pseudomonadati > Pseudomonadota > Betaproteobacteria > Burkholderiales > Burkholderiaceae > Caballeronia > Caballeronia sp. M23-90. The sequence continues at coordinate 2,800 of NZ_JBSIPA010000244.1, forward strand.
GTGTGCTCCAGATACTGGTGATACAAAACTCGCCGCAACGGCAAGTGGCCTCGTTGAATGGACAGTACATCCGTCCCCAGGCATGGCTTCCGCCTTCTTCAACGCGCCAGCCGTGTGATTCAGCATGCCGCAGTGCCTCTTCAATTTCCTTCTTGTGATGCTTTGAACGAGTCATCCTTAGCTCCATAATAGAAGCGCCGCCTCTGGTTGTCAAGTGACAACCAGAGGCGGCGCTGGAACATCGAAACGAAAACTCGTTTTGGAGTCGTGCTTTCGCCGGTCGTGTGCCTGTCCTGCTCACGCGACCGGGAGCATCACATGTGCGCCGATACCGGTTTCTCGCGGGTATTGGGCAACAGGATGGTCAGGACTCCGATCAGCGGCAGGAACGAACAAACCTTATAGACATAGTCGATGCTCGTCGCGTCAGCCAGATGGCCAAGGACTGCCGCGCCGATTCCGCCCATGCCGAAGGCAAAGCCGAAGAAGAGCCCCGCAACCATGCCAACCTTGCCGGGAACCAGTTCGGTCGCATAGACCAGAATGGCCGAGAACGCCGACGCCAGAATCAAACCGATCACAACGGACAGCACGCCGGTCCAGAACAAGTTGGCGAACGGCAGCATGAGGGTGAAGGGCGCGACGCCCAGGATGGATACCCAGATCACGACCTTGCGGCCGATCTTGTCACCAACAGGGCCGCCGACAATGGTGCCCACCGCGACTGCCGCGAGGAACCAGAAAAGGTGAACCTGCGCCGTCTCTACGGCCAAATGAAACTTGCTGATCAGATAAAAAGTGAAGTAGCTGCTGATGCTGGCGAGATAAAAATACTTCGAGAACGTGAGCAGCATCAGGACTGTCATCGCGATCATCACCTTTTTGCGAGGCAATGCGGACACCACGGCGGAATGACGCGATTTCTTGACTGCGGGATGGCTCTGATACCACCGGCCAATGCCGAACAGCACCACGATCGCGAGCAGCGCGGCGGCGGAGAACCATGCAATGCTGCGTTGTCCGTGGGGCATGATGACCAATGCCGCCAACAAAGGCCCGAGGGAACTGCCCGCGTTGCCTCCGACCTGAAACACCGATTGCGCGAGGCCGTGCCGGCCGCCCGACGCCATGCGCGCCACACGCGATGATTCCGGATGGAAGATCGACGAACCGCACCCGACAAGCGCGGCCGCGATCAGCAAGACCGGGAAGCTTCCTGCCATCGACATCAATAACAGGCCACACAGCGTAAATCCCATGCCAATGGGCAATGAATACGGTTTCGGATGTTTGTCGGTGTAAAGCCCGACTAGCGGTTGCAATAACGACGCCGTGATCTGGTACGTCAGCGTGATCAGCCCGATTTGCCCGAACGAGAGCGAAAACTCGCTTTTGAACATTGGGTAAATGGCAAGGATCAGCGACTGGATCATGTCGTTGAGCAAATGCGCAAAACTGATCGCGCCCAATACTGAAAATACGGTGCGGGGAACGGCCGTGATTGACGAACTCGCCGGACTCAAGGACGGCGCGGCGCCGAGCGCGTTTTTATCGATACTCGTCTGCATGGTGAAGGGCTGGGGAGGTCTCGCGTTGCATTCGTTATCCACCTGAGCTGAAGCAGATAACCCGTTTTTGTAATTTTAAAGTGTCCTCTATCCATTGTCCGGCCAAGTTTTGTCGCGAACAGGACAGTAGATGCCGATCTCATTCGGGTTTTCCATGCGTTTTGCTCATCAAAGCCGGCTTTGCAACAAACGCTGAAAACAGCGCTAAAGAACTGCCGGTTCCCGCCGTTGACCATTGATGTACTCGCGCTTGCCGCTCACAAGGCGGTTTGTTACGCGAGTGACCAATCAAAACCTGGGATTTCAATCGATGAAATTGCTTTCGCTGCATCAGGCCGTCGGGACAAGCGGCCGTTCGCTGTCCGTCAAAGCATCGCTGCGGCTCGCCTTCGCATTGCTGTTGATCGGGACGCTGGTTATCGGCGTGATTGCGCTGACGCAGATCAGCCGGCTCAACGGCTCGACGGACTCGATTTATCGCGAAGGGTATGTGGCGAGCCGCGCGGCCGAGGACCTGCGCGCGGCCATGTTACGCGCGAGCCGTTCGCAAAAGATGTTGCTGACCGCGACGACGGCGAAGGAGCGCGACGAACTCGGCGCGGACATAGAACATGCGCTGGCCGACATTGGCCGCGATCAAACCCAGTTGCAAGGTTTCGCCGATCCAACCGGCGGCCAGAAGGCGCTGGCGAAAGCCGTTGGCGCGTGGAGCAGCGACTTGCGCGCGTTCGTGAAGCTGATGAAGGAACAGCCGCTCGACTTGTCGCAGATGAACTGGCAGGTCGGCATGCAGGACGTATCGCTGCTGGTGGCGACCGGCAAGCTCGAGAAACTCGTCAACGTGCTGATCGAGCAGCGCGGAGTGGCGGCGAAGGCGACCATCGATACCGCTTCATCGATTTATCACGTGTCGTTCGTGATGGTTGCCGTGTTGACGCTGGCGCTGATCGCGCTGGCGTTTTTCGTGAGCGAATGGGTCGTGCGGCGTCTTTCCAGGCAACTCGGCGGCGAACCCGTCTACGCGATGCAGATCGCAAGCCGCATCGCCGCGGGCGATCTGTCGAACCGCATCACCATCGCCAAGCGCGATAACACCAGCATGCTCTATGCACTTTCGGGCATGCAATCGGGTTTATCGACGACGGTCGGCGAAATTGCGGCGAGCGCGGAGGCGATTGCATCGGCATCGGGTGAGATCTCGCAAGGCAACGTGGACTTGTCGCAGCGCACGGAACAGCAGGCCGTTGCCTTGGAGAAGACAGCGTCGAGCATGGAGCAATTGACGTCCACCGTGCGCCAGAACGCCGAGAACGCGAAGCAGGCCAGCTCGCTCGCGCACAACGCGTCGGAGATCGCGGAGAAGGGTGGCGAGGTCGTGGGCCGCGTGGTCGCGACCATGGAGCAGATCAACGCCAGCGCGAAGAGCATTGGCGACATCATCGGCGTGATTGAAGGGATTGCGTTCCAGACGAATATCCTCGCGCTCAACGCGGCTGTGGAAGCCGCGCGGGCCGGCGAAGAAGGGCGTGGTTTCGCGGTCGTCGCGGGTGAAGTGCGAAGCCTGGCGCAACGGTCATCGGCAGCGGCGAAGGAGATCAAGGGTTTGATCCATACATCGGTCTCGCGTGTATCCGATGGCTCCACGTTCGCCCACGAAGCCGGCGCGACCATGGACGAAGTCGTGCGCGCGGTGAAGCGCGTGACGGACATCATGGGCGAGATATCGGCGGCGTCGGCGGAGCAGAGCAGCGGTATCGAAGAGATCAATCACGCGGTCACGCAGATGGACGCCGGCACGCAGCAAAATGCGGCGCTCGTCGAACAGGCGGCGGCCGCGGCGCAATCGCTCGACGATCAGGCGCACGCGTTGAAACAACTCGTCGGCAAGTTTCAGTTGAAGTGATGTAACGTTGTATTCGATAGAACGAAGGCTTGCCCGAAAGCAGGTCTTCGTTCTAGAATTCGCGACGGGCGCGGCAGGGCGCCCGGTCTCGCGAAAGTGAAAGCACCTGTCACGCGTTATCTCTTCATCTGGATAAACCGCAACGTTGAACCTTTAGCCGCAGCGAGAACGGCGCATTAAGGAGAAACGTCATGTGGTCTACATCCGCACCTCGCACTGCCAATACAGATTCGTGCAATACCGAGTTCCTTCGACGCCATGCGCGCCGGCTGCTTCGTCTCGCCCGCGGAGAAAGCACGAGCACCGCGATGCCCGTCCTTCGCCGTCTGCTCGCAGCGGGCGTGATGCGCGAGGCAACGACGCTTACGCAACAGCACGAAAAGCGCGCGGCGATCCAGCTCAAGCATGTGCTGAACATGCTCGCCGTCGAACTGGGACATTTTGGCTGGGATGCCTGTCAAGCCGTGGTGGATACGCAAGCGCCCGCCGTCATCGACAGATACCGCTTCGATGCCGGCGCTTTCGGCGATTACGAAAAAGTGTGGTTTGCAAGCGCTGCTGAAAGCCGTGACTGGCAGCGCGAGCATGGGGGTTACATCGTGGAGTACGGGGATCAGGCGGTCGCAATCCTCTGGCGCGAGTAGCCGGGCCAGGTTCAGCCGCGCCGACTAGATCAACTCCATTTCTTTCCAGTCGGCGTTGCTAAAAAAACGGCTTAGCTCCCGCATCAGGTCGTTCAACGCGGACATTTCCATGGATGTGATCTTTCGCACGTGATCCGCGTTGGTCCAGTCGCCGTAAAGCATTGCCACCGTCGAGCCGTTTGCTTTCACCGGCAGGAGGACGAACGCGTGGGCATCGCTGAAAGACGATTTGAACCAGCGCGGCAGGCGTGCATCGATACGCGGGTCGCGCGCATTCTCGATAAAAATCCCCACCGGATTCGAGATTGCCAGATGGAACACGTCCGGCTGGAACGCCGCCGGGAATGTCAGCGACGGCAACAGCGATTCCACGCCCGGGCCGAGTCCAAGCCGCGCCTGGAATTCATCGTTGACCTGACGCACGAACACGACCGTGCGCGAAAACGAAAGCCCGGCGAGCACGGCTTCGGACGCAAGTGCGAGCACGGGCGCCAATGCGTTCTTCGATGGCAGCGAGCGCAAGTCGTCGAGGCTCGCCGCAATCCGCGCTTCCGCCGACAACTCCGCACGCGCGATGGCATCGGCGTCCGCGCGCAGTTCCACGATCTCGCGCATCACGCCATCGTTCGAATCCTCGTTCGCGAGCGCGAGGCTCATCTCGGCAAGCGTCGCCGCATCGGTCGCAAGCGCGCGGCTGTAGCGGTTCGCAATGTCGATCAACGAATTCTCGCGATGGGCTTCATCGACATGCTGCGCAGTGAGCGCATCGGCGACTTCGGTGGAATAGTTCGTGACTGCCTGCAGCCAGCGCACATGGCGCGGCGTTTTTTCGTCGACCGGTGCAAGCGGGTCGCGCGTGAGCATGCCGGTACGGATGGTCTCCGGCAAACGCCAGCGGTCCGCGGCCTCGATGCCGATTTCCTCAAATGTGACGCCCAGCAGCGCGCCGCATGCAATGCTGTCGCTGATATGCTCGGCGGCGGCTTTGCGGCGCAACTGGTCCCATTCGGTCTCGAGATAAAACGCAACCAGGAGCTTGCCGATCTGCCGCATCAGCGTACAGACCACCGCTTCTTCCGATGTACGGAATTCACTGCGCTCGGTCACTTGCCGCGCGACCGCGCCGGAGAGCAGGGTGCGGTTCAGTTCGAGCTTTGCATCGATACGGCGCGGCGCGCTGTGATGAAAGTGATCGACGAGTTTCAGCCCGACCACGAGATGGCCGACCGCGTCCATGCCGAGGACCATCAGCGCGCGCGTGACGGTCGTGATGTTGCCGCCGAACGAGATGTACATCGCGGAATTGGCGAGCCGCAACACCTTCTGCGTGAGGCCGAAGTCAGACAGAACGACCTGGACGAGGGCCGTAAAGTCCAGGTCGTCGTCGCCCATGGCGGATACCGTGGTGCGCAAGGCCTGCGAGAGCATGGGGAAATCCCCGCGCTCGCTCATGCGCGCCCACAGTTTGTCCAGTAATTCGGCTTTGGTATTGCTTGCCATGCGATTGGTGTAATGCCTTGCAGGTTCCAGTCCAGTTGGCTGAGCCAGCTTGGGTCGGGCGCGTTGGCGGTGTTGAGGCCGGCAACGCGCGTTTGACTCAGCCGATGTGTAATGCGCGGAAAAACTTGCATGAGTCAGGTACGCAAGTCCGTGGCGTCTATGCCTTATAACGGCGCAACAGCACACAAGCTTTAAGCGAGACGCGAGACTTGCCGTACCACGTGACGGTATCTCATAAAGACGCCTGGAGAAAGAGCGTTTTATCCTCAAAGCAACGCTTCAGTTCGGTGGCGGGAAGCGCCTTGCTGATCAGCCAGCCCTGTATTTGATCACAGCCCATCTCGATCAGCAGATCACGCTGCGCTTGCGTCTCGACGCCTTCCGCGACCAGTTCCAGCCCGAGGGATTTGGCGAGTCCCACCACGGCGGTGACGATCGCCCGATTATTACGGGACGTCAGCAAGTTTTCGATGAAACTCCGGTCGATCTTGAGCTTCGAAAGCGGGAAACGCTGCAAGTAGGACAGGCTCGAGTAACCAGTGCCGAAGTCATCGACGGCAAAGTGGATGCCGAGCGCCGCCAGCGTTTCCAGCAGCAGCGTGGCTTCTTCGGGATCGTGCATCAAAAGGCTTTCGGTGATTTCGAAGACCAGCCGGCTCGGGTCCAGGCCCGTCAGCTCGAGCGCGTCCTTCACGTTCTGGGTGAAGCGTTTGTCGCGGAACTGCTGCGGCGACACGTTTACCGACACGTAATCCAGCCTGATGCCGTCCTTGTCCCACTGCACCAGTTGCATGCACGCTGCTTTCAGAACCCAGTTGCCGAGATAGTTGATCAGGCCAATCGATTCCGCCAGCGAGATGAAAGCCGCCGGCGGCACCAGGCCATGCACCGGATGCTGCCAGCGGATCAGCGCTTCTACGCCGACCACGCCGCCGTGACGGCTTTCGGTGATCGGCTGGAAATGCAGCGCAAACTCGCCGTTGCGCACGCCTTCGTACAAATCGGCTTCCAGATTCAGGCGTTCGGCGTCGCGCGGATCGTTATCGGGCGCATGGAACACGACGATATTGCCGCCCGAGCCCTTGGCTTGGGCGAGCGCATGATCGGCCATGCGCAACAGGCTGCTGCCGGTATGCTCGACGGCATCGGGGTAGATCGCCGCCCCGATACTCGCGGACAAATGCGTGTGCTGCCCGCGATATTTATAGGGCTGCGCCACCGCGCTCAGCAAACGCCGGCCGAGATCTTCGGCCGCTGCGATTGCTTCGTGCGCCGTCCCCA
>NZ_JBSIPA010000245.1:0-9616 GCF_053574605.1 Caballeronia sp. M23-90
AACGCGTTCGCGCCCATCGCCACGAGGACGACCGCGATGTTGACCAGCAGACGGCGCGAAAAGAGTGATTTCATGGTTCCGATAACCGTCACGACGCGCGCTCGAGGGAATGAAACGCGAGTCGTCGGTTCGAATACAGGTTATCGGCGGGGAAACGCGGGAATTTAGAGCAGGCGCTTAATCAGCCAGGCCAAACTCTTTCATGGCGGGGACGAAATCGTGGTTCACCTCGCTCTTGCGCGAGAGTTTCGCGAGCGCGTAGCGCTGGAAGGCCGACAGCTCGGACCAACGGCCAAGACTCGGCGAACCGATACCGCACAAGCTGCTCTGGCGGATCACGCTTTCCGGCACGACGTCCGTGTGCGCCCAGATCGGGTCGCTGTCGGGCGCGAAAGTCCCGGGTTTCGAATCGGCGTGAGTACGCAGCATTTCGGCGATGGCCTGATCGAACGCGGGTTCGATCGCCGCGTCGTCCTCCACCGGAAAGCGCGCAAGCAGTTCGCGGTCGCTGTGCGGGAGACGGCGCCAGTCGTCGAGGGAAATGCGCTGACCGAAGCGATCCAGATTAAAACGCACGACGAGCGGGATGAAGCTCAGGTTCTCAGTCGACTCCAGTTCGAATCCGAACAGGCGCGGAGCGTCGTAAAGTGCCATGGCGAGTGCCTCGTGGGCAAGAGGGTCAAGGGAAGCGAGTGAGGCCGCTGTGGGTTATCGTAGGGCCTTGAACGGCTTGTAGTGTGTCTGTTGCACCATAAAGCAGCAAGCGTTATGCCCGGATTTCTCTTATAAATTCTGATAAGCCGCGGCTAAAACGCGACATCGTAAGCAATTAGCAAGAGAGCCAGATCATGAATGACACGGATATCGACGATCAACCCGGCTACGTGGAACGCCACGTCAGGCGTCACCGGCTGGGCGAGATTCGCGAGACCGCCGACGACGTCGGCCAGGAATGGCCCGTCGCGCTCGTCTACAACGGTATTTCCCACGCCGTGATGATGTGCACGCCGCGTGATCTGGAAGCCTTTGCGGTGGGCTTTTCGCTGACCGAAGGGATCGTGGAGCGCGGCAGCGACATTCACGACATCGAGGTGTTTTTTCACAATCCCGAGGGCAATACGCTGCCACACGCGGAAGTGCATCTGCAAGTGGTGCAGCAGGCGTTTGTCGCGTTGAAGCAGAAACGCCGTGCGCTCGCCGGGCGGACCGGTTGCGGGGTGTGCGGGATCGAAAGTATCGATTTGCTGGATCTGCAACCGGAACGCGTGCCGGATACCGGCTTTCTCCAGCGTCTCGCCGATGACGCCATCGCCCATGCCGCGCGTGAGCTGCCGGCGCACCAGGGGTTATCGAAGTTGACGGGCGGATTGCACGCAGCCGCATGGTGCGACGAAACCGGCGCCGTCAAATACGCATTCGAAGACGTCGGCCGCCACAATGCGCTCGACAAGCTGATCGGCCATCTCGTACTGCAGCGCGTGGATACCACGCAAGGCTTCGTGTTCCTGTCGAGCCGGGCGAGCTACGAGCTCGTGCGCAAGTCGGCGCGCGTCGGCGTACCCATGCTTGTGACGATATCCGCGCCTACTTCGCTGGCGATTTCCATCGCGGAAAAGGCGGGATTGCGGCTCGTCAGTTTTGCACGCGAGAACGGGTTCGTGGAGTACGGCGCGGGCTGAACGGGGGCGCGTGCTTAACGACGCGTGCTTAACGGCGCGTGCTTAACGGCGCGTGCTCAACGGGCGCGTGCTCAACGCTTGATACGCGCCCTTCCGATCAGTTGAACTGGCTGAAATCCGGCTTGCGCTTTTCGAAGAACGCCGTGAACGCCTCTTTCGCTTCGGGCGCGGTCAGCATGCTCGCAAAAAATCCCGCTTCTTTCGCCATCTGCGTGCTGACTTCGTCGGCCTGACCGCCCTTCATCAACGCCTTGGTCGCCTTCAGCGATGCCGGCGGCAACGCCGCGAGTTTCCTCGCCTGCGCAAACGCAAAGTCGCCCACTTCTTCCGCCGATAAAACCCGGTTCACGATCCCCATGTTCGCGGCTTCGCTTGCGTCGAATGGCTCGCCGAGCAGCAGCTTTTCAGCGGCACGCTGATACCCCGCAATGCGCGGCAAAAGCAGGCTCGACGCCGCTTCCGGACACAGCCCGAGGTTCACGAACGGCAGCACGAACCTGGCCGTCGATGCCGCGTAGACCAGGTCGCAGTGCAGCAGCATCGTCGTACCGATACCGACTGCTCCGCCGCTTACCGCCGCCACGACCGGCTTCTGGGCCGTGCTGATGCGGCGCAGGAACTGGAACACCGGCGCGTCCGGCTTCGAGGGCGGCGCCTTCATGAAGTCTTCGAGATCATTGCCCGCGCTGAACGTATCGCCCGCGGCGCGGATCAGCACCACGCGCACGGCGGGATCGTTTTCGGCATCGAAGAAAGCATCGGCCATAGTCTGATACATCTCGGCCGTCAGCGCGTTCTTGCGCGCCGGGCGGTTGATCGTGATGCTCAAGACGCCGTCGATGTGTTCCGTGATGATGTCCATTCTCGTCTCCTGAATGAAAAACGGTTCGCGGACCGAAAAGGCACGCGAACCGTCGTTATGCTTCTACGGATAAGCCGCGTTGACCGTTACATCCGTTCGATAATGCCCGCCGCGCCCATGCCCGTTCCCACGCACATGGTCACCATGCCGTACTTCAGGTTGCGCCGGCGCAAACCATGCACGACCGTTGCGGCACGAATGGCGCCCGTTGCGCCGAGCGGATGGCCCAACGCGATCGCGCCGCCAAGCGGATTGATCTTCGACGGGTCGAGCCCCAGGTCCTGGATCACCGCCAGCGATTGCGCTGCAAACGCTTCGTTGAGCTCGATCCAGTCGATATCGTCCTGCGTCAGACCTGCCGCTTTCAACGCCGCCGGAATCGCTTCCTTCGGCCCGATGCCCATGATCTCCGGCGGCACGCCACGCACCGCGAAACTCACGAAGCGCGCGAGCGGCGTCAGGTTGAATTGCTTCAGGATTTTCTCGCTGACCACGATCAATGCGCCGGCGCCATCGGATGTCTGCGAGCTGTTGCCCGCCGTGACCGAACCCTTCGCGGCGAAGACGGGGCGCAGCTTCGCGAGCCCTTCCATGGTCGTGTCCTGACGCGGGCCTTCGTCGTTCTTGATCTCGCGCGCATTGACGCGAATCTCGCCCGTCGCCAGGTCCGGGAACCGTTCGTTGAGCGTGAACGCGGAGATTTCATCGTTGAACTCGCCGGTACGCTGCGCTTCCAAGGCACGCCGATGCGATTCCACCGAGAACGCATCCTGCGCTTCACGGCTGATCTTCCAGCGTTCGGCCACGCGTTCGGCCGTCAGACCCATGCCGTAAGCAATGCCGACGTTCTCATCGCGATCGAAGATATGCGGCGACAGCGACGGCTTGTTGCCCATCATGGGCACCATGCTCATCGATTCACATCCGCCGGCGATCATCACGTCGGATTCACCTACACGAATCCGGTCGGCGGCCATTGCCAGCGCGGTCACGCCCGATGCGCAGAACCGGTTCACGGTCACGCCGCCAACGGTGTTCGGCAAGCCGGCCAGCAACGCGCCGATACGCGCCACGTTCAGTCCTTGCTCGCCTTCGGGAATGGCGCATCCGATGATTGCGTCTTCGATCAGCTTCGTATCCAGCCCGGGCACTTGCGCGACCGCTGAACGGATCGCGTGGACCAGCAGCTCGTCCGGGCGCGTGTTCTTGAAGATCCCGCGCGGCGCCTTGCCGATAGGCGTCCGGCTCGCGGCGACAATGTATGCGTCCTGCACTTGTTTGCTCATTTGCAACTCCTTTGTCCCGTACGCGCCTAGTTACGAACCGGCTTGCCGGTTTGCAACATGCCCATGATCCGTTCCTGCGTCTTCGCGGTGCCGAGCAACTCGACAAATGCACGACGTTCGAGCGCCAGCAACCATTCTTCATCGACGAGACTGCCTGCTTCCACGTCTCCGCCGCAGACCGCTTCTGCGATACGGCTCGCGATCAGGAAATCGTGATCGCTGATGAAGCGGCCATCGCGCATGTTCACGAGCGACGCCTTGATGGTCGAGATCGCCGAGCGTCCTGCCACCGGCACCTGTGTAACCCGCAACGGCGCGCGATACCCGGCAGCGCTCAAAGCACGCGCTTCCTTTTTCGCGATATCGAGCAATTCGTGCACGTTGAAAACGATCGTGTCGGACGCTTTGAGATAACCCATCGAACGCGCTTCCAGTGCCGATGCCGAAACCTTCGCCATCGCTGCGTTCTCAAACGATTTCTGCAGGAATTTCAGGAGGTCGCTGGTTGCGTTGACGGCGCTGGCGGCAGTCGCTGCACGCAACGCCGCTTCCTTCAAGCCGCCGCCGGCAGGCACCAGACCCACGCCCACTTCCACCAGCCCCATGTAACTTTCGATGTGTGCAACACGCTTGGCCGAATGCAGCGCGAGTTCGCATCCGCCGCCAAGCGCAATGCCCGACACGGCCGCGACCACCGGCACGCTCGCGTACTTCACGCGCAACATGCCCTGCTGGAAGTTCTTCACAAACGGTTCGATCCCCTTCGCGCCGCCCATCATGAACGCGGGCATCGCTTCTTCGAGGTTCGCGCCGGCCGAGAACGCGCCGCCCGGATTGCCGAGCTTCAACGCCGACGTTTGCCAGATCACGACGCCCTTGTAATCGGCTTCGGCAATTTCGATCGCCTTCGTCAGGCCTTCGATCACCGCCGGCCCGATCGTGTTCATCTTGCTCTTGAACGATACGATCACGACATCGTCTTCGCCCGCGCGGTCATCGACCCAGGCGCGCACGGCATCGGTTTCGAACAGCGTCTTGCCGTAGGTTTTCGGATCGGCGCCCGCTTCGCCAAGCAGCGGCGCGCGGAAAACCTGCTTCTTGTAGACATCGAGCGATGAACGCGGAATGAATTTCGATGCACTCGGCGACCACGATCCTTCCGCGGTATGCACGCCTCCCTTCTCGGCGACGGGGCCGTCGAATACCCACGACGGCAACGGCGCCTTCGACAGCGCCTTGCCTGCATCGATATCTTCTTTCACCCATTGCGCGACTTGCGTCCAGCCGGCCGATTGCCAGCCTTCGAACGGACCTTCGTTCCAGCCGAAACCCCAGCGAATCGCGAGATCGATATCGCGCGCGTTGTCCGCAACGGATTCAAGATGCACGCCGATGTAATGAAACACATCGCGGAAAATGGACCACAGGAATTGCGCCTGAGGATGCTGCGATTCGCGCAGGAGCTTGAGGCGTTCCGCAGGCGGGCGCTTCAGGATGCGGCCGACGAGTTCATCGGCCTTGCCGCCGCCATCGACGTACGTTCCCGTCTTCGGGTCCAGCACCTTGATGACCTTGCCTTCCTTCTTGTAAAAACCCGCGCCCGATTTCTGTCCCAGCGCGCCGTTCTTCACGAGCGCGGCAAGCACGGCCGGGGTTTCGTACAACGGGAAGAAAGGATCGTCGGGCAGGTTGTCCTGCATTGTCTTGATGACGTGCGCCATGGTGTCGAGGCCGACTACGTCCGCCGTGCGGAACGTTGCCGATTTCGCGCGGCCAAGACGGGCACCGGTGAGGTCATCGACTTCATCGAAGCGCAGTCCGAACTTCTCGGCTTCCGCGATTACCGCAAGAATCGAAAACACACCCACGCGATTCGCGATGAAATTCGGCGTGTCCTTCGCGCGCACGACGCCCTTGCCGACCACGCTCGTCAGAAAAGTTTCGAGCTGATCGAGGATTTGCGGCTGCGTGGTATCGGTCGGAATCAGCTCGACCAGATGCATGTAGCGCGGCGGATTGAAAAAGTGCACGCCGCAAAAACGCGCTTTGAGTTCGTCCGAGAAACCCTTCGACAACTCCGTGATCGAAAGCCCCGACGTATTGGTCGCGAAAATCGCCTTCTCGCCGATATACGGCGAAACCTTCTTGTACAGGTCGTGCTTCCAGTCCATGCGCTCGGCGATCGCTTCGATCACCAGGTCGCACTCCGCAAGCGCAGCGATGTCGTCGTCGTAATTCGCGGGCTGGATGTATTGCGCGTCGTCCTTCACGCCGAACGGCGCGGGCGACAGCTTCTTCAGATTCTCGATCGCCTTCAACGCGATGCCGTTCTTCGGACCTTCCTTGGCCGGCAGGTCGAACAGCAGGACCGGCACCTGGGCGTTGATCAGGTGCGCAGCGATCTGCGCGCCCATGACGCCGGCGCCGAGAACCGCCACCTTGCGTATGTTCAGATTGCTCACGTTTGTCTCCGGGAGAGGTATTCGGTATGACGATGCGCTACGTCCGCTGAAGACGTAGCGCAGTGCAAAAGAGGCCTAGAACAAGGCTTCGTCGTATTCCATCAGCGTCTTCGATCCGGCGCGCGCGGCGCGGATCGTCGATGCCGTTTCAGGCAGCAGCTTGGCGAAATAGAAACGCGCGGTGGCGAGCTTCGCCTTGTAGAACGGATCGCCTTCGGCTTCTTTATCCAGCGCGATCCGCGCCATGCGCGCCCAGAAATACGAGAACACCAGATGCCCGACCGTCCGCAGATAAGGCACGGCAGCGGCGCCGACTTCGTCCGGATTCTGCATGGCCTTCATGCCGATTTCCATCGTCAGTTTCTGCACCTTGTCGCCGATATCCGCAAGCGGGTTGATGAACTCCTGCATCTCCGGCTTCACGCCTTCTTCTTCCACGAAGTCCGTGACGAGCTTGCCGAATTTCTTCAGCTTCGCGCCCATGTCGCCGAGAATCTTGCGGCCGAGCAAATCGAGCGCCTGAATCGAATTCGTGCCTTCGTAGATCATGTTGATACGGGCGTCGCGAACGTATTGCTCCATGCCCCATTCGGAGATGAAACCGTGGCCGCCATAAATCTGCATGCCCATGTTCGTGCCTTCGAACGCGTTGTCCGTCAGGAAGGCCTTGATGACCGGAGTCAGCAACGCGACCAGATCGGCGGCGTCCTTGCGCGCTGATTCGTCGGCGTGGGACAGTTCCTTGTCGATGTTGAGCGCCGCCCAGTACGTGAACGCGCGGCCCGCTTCGGCATAGGCCTTTTGCGTGAGCAACATGCGACGAACATCCGGATGCACGATGATCGGATCAGCGCCTTTCTCCGGCGCTTTCGGACCGGTCAGCGAACGCATTTGGAGGCGTTCCTTCGCGTACGTGAGCGAGTTCTGATACGCGATCTCCGTCAGTCCGAGCCCCTGCATGCCGACGCCCAGACGCGCGGCGTTCATCATCACGAACATGGCGTTCAAGCCCTTGTTCGGCTCGCCGACAAGCCAGCCCTTCGCTGAATCCAGATTGATCACGCACGTGGAATTGCCGTGAATGCCCATCTTGTGTTCGATGGAACCGCACTTCACGCCATTGCGTTCGCCCGGCGCGCCAGCATTGGTTGGAATGAATTTCGGCACGATGAAAAGCGAAATGCCCTTCGTGCCGCTCGGTGCGCCCGGCAAGCGAGCCAGCACCAGGTGCACGATGTTCTCGGCCAGATCATGTTCGCCGCTGGAGATGAAGATCTTCGTGCCGCTGATGGCGTACGAGCCGTCGCCGTTCGGCTCGGCCTTCGTGCGCAGCATGCCGAGGTCGGTGCCGCAGTGCGGTTCGGTCAGGCACATCGTGCCGGTCCAGGTGCCATCCACGAGCTTCGGCAAATAGGCCTTCTGCAACTCGGGCGCGCCGTGCGCGTGCAGGCATTCATAGGCGCCATGCGAGAGGCCGGGGTACATCGTCCAGGCCTGGTTCGCCGAGTTCAGCATTTCAAAAAGCGCGTTGTTCACGAACGCCGGCAAGCCCTGGCCGCCGTATTCCGGATCGCAACCGAGAGCCGGCCAGCCAGCTTCAACATATTGCTTATAGGCTTCCTTGAAGCCCGCCGGCGTGCGCACGATGCCATCGCCTTCGTACGTGCAGCCTTCACGATCGCCAACCTGGTTCAGCGGAAAGAGCACTTCGGCGCAGAACTTGCCGGCTTCTTCCAGAACCTGATTGATCGTGTCGGCGTCGAGATCCGCATGCTTGGGCATGTTCTTGACCTCGTTTTCTACGTTGAGCAACTCGTGCAGCACGAATTGCATGTCACGCAGCGGCGCGGTGTACTGTCCCATTCTTCATCTCCAAGTGTCCAGGAAGCTTGGGCCCTGAGCGCCGCCGAATCCGCTGTGCTACCGCGTGCTGCTAATTCGTCGACGCCTGGCGGCCGTTGCTTTGATACGAAACAATCGTTTTTTCCAGCGCGTCCCGCGTCAGTTGCACGGCCTCCGGCAAGTGCAGGAAGCGCGCGTCATGATGCAGACCGAGCGTGAAACTATAGAGTTCAAAAAGCATCAGCGCAGGATCTGTATCCGCACGCAAATGCCCCTCATCCTTCGCCTGGTTGATCGCCCGCGTAAGCGCTGCTCGCCAGATCGTCACGCTATGCACCAGTTGCTCGCGGACTGCACTGTCGGCGCGATCGTCGTACTCCACCGCACCGCTTATGTAGATACAGCCCGTCGTTACCTCCTCGATGCGCTTTTCCATCCAGCGCGCGAGCATGGAACGCAAACGCGGCAAACCGCGTGCTTCGCGAAGGCTCGGGTAAAACACTTCATCCTCAAAGCGGCGGTGATACTCCTTCACTACTTCGACCTGCAGGTCCTCGCGCGAGCCGAAATGCGCGAACACGCCGCTCTTGCTCATCTGCATCCGTTCGGCCAGCAAGCCGATCGTCAAACCTTCGAGTCCGTCCCGGCTAGCCAGGTCCAGCGCGGCGTCGAGGATTGCGACTCGTGTCTGTTCGCCTTTTCGCATGATTTTTACCGTTTTCATTTAATCGAAATAAAATCGAACGGCCGTACGATTATTGTAGCCGACCGTTCCTGAAACAAGCTTTTTATTAGAAACCGGGGTCTAACTTTTCGTCGCGTCGTTAGACGCGGCTCAAGTTTGTGCCGGTTTGTGGCCTTGCAGCCAGTGGTAGTGGCCCGAGCACGTCAATCGTAGCGGCCGATGGTGAGCATTTTCATCATCGTGCGATACGCGTTGTAGGCAAGCCAATTAAGCAGGCGCTCACCGGCCGGACGCGCCGCATATTGTTCGAGCGTGATCGGCCGGGCGTCTTCGTAGGCCGCAATGATCGCGTCACGCAACTTCACGATCTCGTTCTCGTGATTCACGAGCACCATGTTCGCCTCGTTGTTCAAGACGAGGCTGAGCGCGTCGAGATTGGACGAGCCGACCGTCGCCCAGTTCGAATCCACCACGGCGACTTTCCCATGTAGCATGGTTTTCTCGTATTCCGCGATCCGCACGCCCGATTTCAGCAAGTTCCGATACAGAAACGGCGTCGCATAGTCGAGCGCGACAAACTCCTTCCTGCCGATCACCAGCGTCACACGTACGCCGCGCTGTGCTGCGCGGACCAGCGCGCGGCGCAGCTTGCGGCCCGGCATGAAATACGGGTTCGCCAGCATCACTTCTTTTTCCGCGTGCGAAATCGCCGCCAGGTACGCCTTTTCGATCGCCCGCCGATTCAGGAGGTTATCGCGGGCGACGAACGCCACGCACGGCCGGTCCACGGCGTGAATCAA
>NZ_JBSIPA010000246.1:0-9672 GCF_053574605.1 Caballeronia sp. M23-90
GTCTTGCGCGGCCAGCGCGAGGTCGCACCGATCGCAAAGGAACTCGTGCGGCGCATGGGTACACGGTTCACGGCGAGCATCGCGTATCTTGCGGAACGCACAGTGGGCGTGAACTCGGTCGGCTCCCCTGTCCGGGCACGGCAACCAGCACGTTCATCCGTTCGTTCGTGAACGCGCGCAAATGGAAACGTGTCTTGCGCGGCCAGCGCGAGGTCGCACCGATCGCAAAGGAACTCGTGCGGCGCATGGGTACACGGTTCACGGCGAGCATCGCGTATCTTGCGGAACGCACAGTGGGCGTGAACTCGGTCGGCTCCCGTGTCCGGGCAATGGTGCGCGGCCTCGGCGAGCGCGGCGTCCAGGTGCGCTTTGTATACGGCAATGCCGATGCCGGCCTGGAAGAGTTCGCGATATTTTTTGGCGCGGGCGGCTGGCGCATGCGCAAATGGCGCAACGTGGAGACGATCCACAGCGAGACGCTCGACCACGCCTGTTTTTCTTATCCGGCGCGCGAGGAACTGATGGCTTCGTTTGCTGCATTCGTTCGTGACGAGTCGCAACAAACGTTGGGTCACAAGCGTCGGCGTCCGCGCTTTCGCTCGATCCTGCCTGTCTTCCAGGCGCCCGTTGAACGCACCAAGGAGCGGCATACGGAAGTTCTCGAGCCACGTCAGGCGCAGCGAATGTAACCAATTGCAAAGCGCGCCCTGATGCGTTCGAATTCGCACAGACCCCAGGGCG
Source organism: Caballeronia sp. M23-90 (assembly GCF_053574605.1). Classification (NCBI taxonomy): domain Bacteria; kingdom Pseudomonadati; phylum Pseudomonadota; class Betaproteobacteria; order Burkholderiales; family Burkholderiaceae; genus Caballeronia; species Caballeronia sp. M23-90. The sequence goes on from NZ_JBSIPA010000246.1 coordinate 742, forward strand.
CAAGGGTTTTACCCTAGCGGTCAATTGTCTGATTGTTCCGGTGCATCATAAACTCGCAGGCCGGACAGTTATTTCATGCACTACGCGGCACGTCCTGGACGTGTCGCGCATCACCGCAAGCTGTCCGCGGTCCCCGGGTTCATCCTGTTTGATTTGTTGTAATCGGTCCGTCGCTCAATGGAAAAAAGTCTCCTCAAGAACATCGCGATCAACTTCGCCGGGCTCATCCTGCCCGTGTTCGTCTCGCTCGCGACGGTGCCGGCCTATATCCATGGCATGGGTATCGAACGTTATGGCGTGATCAATCTTGTGTGGGCGTTGATTGGCTACTTCAGCGTGCTCGATCTCGGCATTTCGATGGCGACTGAAAACTACATCGCCAAGGCGCGTGACGCAAACGACGGCAGCATCCAGCGCATTTTCTGGAGCGCGTTCTTCCTGAACCTCGCGACCGGGTTCGCGGGTGCCGTGATGATCTGGTTCGGCGCGTATATCTACGTGGTGCATATCGCGACCATCGCGCCGGCGTTCCAGCGCGAAGTGCTGCAATCGCTGCCCTGGATTGCGATTGCCGTACCGATCGCCAATGTGTCGTGGGTCTTCAGCGGCGCGATCGGCGGCATGGAAAAGTTTACGCTGTACAACACGAACCAGACTGTCGGCACGTTCATGTTCCAGTTGCTTCCGCTTGCGGCGTTGTACCTGATCTCGCCGTCGCTGGCGGTGGTCGTGCCGGCTGCGGTCATCGCGCGCTTCCTTGCGGCACTACTGCTGGGCTATGGCACATTCCGCGCGCTCGGCATCACCGGTGTCGCAAAACCTGAATGGCCGCTGATCCGCGAGCTCTTCAATTATGGGCGCTGGCTATTGTTGTTCTCAGGCGCGAACATGATTGCAACCACGCTGGACCGCGTGGTGATCGGCTCCATGCTGGGTGCCAAATCCGTGGCTTATTACGCCACGCCGCAGAACCTCGTCACGCGTCTGAACCTGTTGCCAAGCGCCATGTTGCGCACGCTCTTCCCGCGCTTTTCCGCCTCGGGCAGTGAACACGCCGGCGCGTTGTCGCATCAGGCCCTGGCGTTTCTCAACTGTGCGTTCACGCCCTGCGTGGTGGTCGCACTGTTCGCCCTTGCACCGTTTTTAAACGTATGGCTTGGCCACGAGATGGCAGTACAGTCTGCGCCTGTCGGACGGGTGCTTGTGATTGGCGTGTGGCTTGCCGGTCAGTCAAGCATCATGAGCGTGCTGATACAGGCCAAGGCCAATCCGGCGCAAGTGGCGCGGGTCGGCTGGATCGGATTGCCGGTGTTCGCGCTGGTCCTGTGGCTGGGAATTCGCTGGTACGGCTTGCTGGGCGCGGGCGTTGCAGTGGTCGCGAAAACCTTCTTCGACTATGCGGCGTTCCTCTACTTTTCGAAGCTCAAGCCGCAACCTATCGTGCGCAACATGGCGGGACATCTGGCGTTCCTGATCGTCGCTACGCTGTGCGCGGACTACATGGATTCGCTGAGCAGCATGGCAGCAATCTGCGTGGCGCTGGTTGTGGGCAACCTCGGATGGTCGTTGTTCGAATCGAGCGAATTGCGTGAGGTCGCGGCGCGGTTGCGACAGCGCTTGCTCCCTAGCGCGGGGTGACGGGTCCAGCGTCGACTTTGCGTTGCGTGACATCTGCAAGATTCGCGGGTCCCGGTAATGAAGCGCCGAAGACGTAACAGCGTGCGGGCGTTCGCGCGCGCACAGAACTAAAAATATTTGCCTGTTTAAATGACGCATCAATCGATGCGTGTGTTCCGCGCGTCCGCACCTGTTCGACGCGTTCAGCCCCCAATCAGCTTTTACGCATCAGGAGTCACCGTGGACGTGTCCAGCCATCCCCTCGCGAGCGCTGCCGTGGAGAGTGCCGCGAGCGTGCGTGTGCAGCCCGTCATTCTTGCAGGCGGCTCAGGCACGCGGCTATGGCCCTTGTCGAGGCAGCAGTTCCCCAAGCAACTGATCGAACTCATGGGTTCGGAGTCATTGCTGGAAGCTACGCTGCGTCGTCTCGACGGTCTCGATGCATCCGGCAAGGACGATCACGCCCTGCAACTCGAGACTGCCGAAGAACTCATCGTTGTATGCGGATCGGAACACAAATTGCTGACCGCACAGCAGATCGAGCGTAATGGGCGCCATGCGCGCATCGTGCTCGAACCGTGTGCGCGCAATACGGCGCCGGCGCTTACGCTCGCTGCATGGGCTGCCCAGGCAACCGTTCCAGGCGTCGATCCCGTGATTGTCGCAATGCCCGCAGACCATGCAGTCTCCGATCCCGACGCATTCCAGCGCACCATCGCGACCGCGATCGAACACGCGGCAGGCGGTGCATTGGTCACGCTCGGCATCGTGCCGGACAAGATTGAAACAGGTTACGGATACATCAAGGCGGGTGCGGCGCTCAAGGGTTCGATCACTGGCGCGATCGAAGCGCACGTGCTTGAACGGTTTATCGAAAAGCCCAGGCGCGAGATTGCGGAGCAGTACCTTGCATCGGGCGAATATCTCTGGAACAGCGGCATTTTCGTGTGCCGCGCATCCGTGTGGCTCGCCGCGATCGAGCACTTTCAACCGGCTATTCACGCGGCGTGCATCGCGGCGTTCGAACGCGGATTGCACCAGGACGGCTTCACGCAACTCGATGTCGCCGCCTTCGAAGCATGCCCTTCGGACTCCATCGATTTCGCCGTGATGGAACGCATCGCACACGAGCCGGGTTTCCCGGGCGTGGTCGTGCCCCTCGCAGCCGGCTGGTCCGACGTCGGTGCGTGGGACGCAGTGTGGGACATGTCGAAGAAAGACGAAGACGGCAACGTGGCGCGTGGCCGCGTGCTCTTTGAAGGGTCGCACGACAGCTTTGCGCATTCCGACGGACGGCTCGTTGCATGCGTGGGCGTGAGCGATGTGGTCGTGGTGGAGACGGCTGACGCGATTCTCGTGGCATCGAAGGACCGCGTGCAGGAAGTGAAAGCGATGGTCGGCCGTCTGAAAGCAGCGAAGGGCGCAGAAGCGCACGATCATCGCAAGGTACAGCGTCCGTGGGGCTTCTACGATTCGATCGATCACGGCGAGCGCTTCCAGGTGAAGCGGATCGTGGTGCAGCCGGGTCAGCGGCTGTCGCTGCAGATGCACCATCATCGCGCGGAGCACTGGATCGTCGTATGCGGCACGGCGCTTGTTACTCGAGGTGAAGAGACATTCCTCGTGACCGAAAACCAGTCCACTTACATTCCGCTTGGCACGACGCATCGACTGGAAAATCCCGGCAAGACGCCGCTGGAAATGATCGAAGTTCAATCGGGTACGTACCTGGGCGAAGACGACATTGTTCGCTTCGATGATCAGTACGGACGCGTCGCGGAAAAGAAGACCCGCAAGACGAATGCATGAACTGAACGGCGAAGCAAAAAAGAACACAGGCCACCGCTCAGGGCAACAAGGCAACAGGAATCACGGAGTACTTAATACAGCGGTTGCCGAAGCAGCGCCTTGAACGCAAGAGAGGCAAAGGGATAACCCTTGAGAGGGACATTCCGACTGGCGTTCGCGGTATTGAACACGCAATTTATCGAGCACGTAGCGGCACTGCTGGTTCATCGGCTTTGCACGGGCGTGCGGTTCCGGGAGCTTGGGGAAGCTTTCCGGATACGCAGGGACACAATGTGGGGCGCAAGGGGAGAGGGGTGATGGACGAAAATAAAGAGCGGTCACTGGTGGCTAAGGTGATGGACGGGCTCGTATCGGGCATCGTCGAACAGAAGTACGGCGCGATCCTGCCGCCGCAGGACGTTTTATCGAAGGAGTTCGACGTGAGTCGGACCGTGATGCGGGAGGCGCTCAGCATGCTCCTCGCGCGTCACATGCTGGACGTACGCCCCAAGACGGGCACGCGGATCCGGCCGATGAGCGACTGGCGGCTGATCGATGAAGACGTCGTGAGCTGGCGTTTCAGGGCCACGCCCGACCAGGCGTTTTTACGCGACGTGATCGAGTTCCGGATGCTGATCGAGCCGCGTGCGGCTGCGTTGGCTGCGGCTCGCGCGACACCCGACGAGCTTGCCGGGATTCGCGAAGCGTTCGACGCATTGTCGTCGCTCGAAACGGGCGAGCCTGAGTTCCAGGCAGCCGATGTCGCGCTTCACACACGCATTGTTGCAGCGAGCGGAAACCAGTTCTTTCAGCAGATGACGGCTATCGTGCGTGGGGCGCTGGTGACGGTTTATCCGATCGTGCAAGGCATTGCGACGATGCGTGAAGCTACGCTCGGCGCGCAACGCGAAGTCGTGGAAGCGATCGGTGCACGCGATGCCGCCGCGGCCGAACGTGCGATGAGCCGCCTGATCGATGTCACGGCTGAAGAAGTCGGCCGCGCGTTTTCGTTTGAACGACGCGAGGACAGTTCGTCTCCGCCGATCGACGAATCACAGTCAGCGGGCGCCTGATTTCGGCACGTGCTGCATGCTTGATCCCGGAACGGTTCCGGGAGATTTCTGGTCACGTTTCTCGTGACCGGGCGCTTCAGGCGCCGTCTCTGGGGTTCTTCCCTGCGCAAACGTTTCACTCCCTCTCGTCTTTTTAACTCCCTGCCGTTTGTTCACGCCTCCCGGCGATCGCTCCCTTAGTGGACAATGAGCGTCATTGAGTCATCGACATCAAATCACGGAGCGCAGCAGATGAACGAAGAGAGCACGATTCGCTGGGGTATCGTCGGCGCGGGACGCATTGCACACCGCTTCGCCGAAGGGCTGGCGTTCGTACCGGGCACGCAGCTCGCAGGCGTCTGGTCGCGCCGGAGGGAGCCCACGCGCGCATTCGCCGACAAATACCAGACGAAGGCCTTCGAAAGCTTCGACGCAATGCTCGAAAATATCGACGCGCTCTACATTGCGACCATGCAGAACAGTCATCCCGAGTATGCGTTGCGTGCATTCAAGGCGGGGCGTGCCGTGCTTTGCGAGAAGCCGGCCGCCGTCAATGCACGCGCGTTGCAGCAGATGATCGACGCCGCCCGGTCTTCGAAGCTCCTCTTCATGGAAGCCATGAAACCGCCGTTCTACCCGCTCTACACGCAATTGCGCGAGCATCTGGCGGCGGACCCGATCGGCCAGATTGGACTTGTACGCGCCGGGTGTTCGATTGCAAATGTCCCGCTCGACCATCCTTCGTATTCGATGGACATGGGCGGCGGCGCGTTGCTCGATATCGGCATTTACGAAGCGTTCCTCGCGGTCGACTGGCTCGGCGAACCGCTTGAAGTGCAGACGTTCGGCAGGCTCGGGCAAAGCGGCGTCGACAGTTTTGCGAGCTTGAATGTGCGCCATGAACGCGGTGTCGCGCAGATCTTTTGCGGTATGGATCTTCAGGGCAAGGGCGACGCGTTGCTTGCCGCGACCGGCGGCACGGTCACGATTCACGAGAACTGGTGGAACCCCGCGCGCGCGACGGTTCGCTACGTAGATGGCCGCACGGTCGAACTCGATGCACCTTTCGAAGGCGGTGGCCTGAACTACGAAACCGCGCACTTTTGCGAGCTGCTGCGCGCTGGGGCGATTGAAAGTCCGATCATGCGTCACGCGGTATCGATGCAAATGATCTTCATCACCGACGCCGCCCGCCGCGACCTCGGCGTGCATTTCCCGTTCGAGACCGAGTGACAGACCGGTCTCGCCGCGCACCGACTTGTTTAAGCGTCATTTCAGATTGTCGCGATACGCTGCGACGTCTTCACATGCAGGGCATTTTTACCATGCGATTCTTATCCCGATTCTGGCGCGACAATCGCAAGCTGGTGGCGTTCCTGGTCCTGATGGCCCTGTTTCGAAGCGCGATTGCGGACTGGAACGTGGTGCCGAGCGGTTCCATGTTGCCGACCATTCGCGAAGGCGACCGGATCGTCGTGGACAAGATGGCTTACGATCTGCGCGTCCCGTTCACCCATGTCGCGATCCTGCATCTGCACGATCCGCAGCGTGGGGACATCGTGACGGTGGATTCGTCGGCGGCGAAGGAACTGATCGTGAAGCGGTTGATCGGTCTGCCTGGGGACGTGGTCGCCATGCGTGACAACGTGCTCTACATCGATGGCAAACGCGCTGCTTACCAGCCGGTGGATGTCGCGGGCGTGGCGGGTGATTCATCGTCACCGGGCGAGTATCTCGATGAGAAGCTCGGGCACGTTTCGCACGTGGTCAGGTTGTCGGTCCTCGCGCCGAGTCCGCGGCGCTCGTTCGGGCCGGTGACCGTGCCGAAGGGGCAGTATTTGATGCTCGGAGACAACCGCGATGACAGCGCGGATTCGCGCTATTTCGGTTTTTTCCCACGCGATGAATTGATGGGGAGGGCGCGACGGGTTGCGTATTCGCTCGACCCGGAGAAACATTATTTTCCGCGCCTGGGAAGATTCGGCGCGCGGCTGGACGGCTAAGGAGACGGCTAAGCCTAAGTGCCGTTTAATGCCTTCCCGGCAGTGCCAATCTCCGCTCGAGCCGCCGTTGCACGAATTCCAGCACGCTGCACAGCACCCAATAAACCACGGCGGCGGCCAGATACAACGGCAAGGGCTGGTATGTGGCGGCGATCACTTCCTGCGCGCTGCGCAGCAGTTCGGTCACCGTAATCACGGAAACCAGCGACGTATCCTTGATCAGGCTGATGAGGCTGTTCGAAAGACTCGGCACGGCGATGCGCAACGCTTGCGGGCCGATCACATATCGAAGCGTCTGCGACCTGGAAAGCCCAAGGCTATACGCTGCCAGCCATTGCCCGCTCTGGATCCCGAGAATCGCCCCGCGCATGCTCTCCGACAAATACGCGGCCGCATTCGCCGATAACGCAATCACCCCAGCCGGGGTCGGATCGAGCGAAATTCCAAGGCTCGGCAGCCCGTAATAGATCACGAAGATCTGCACGAGCAGCGGCGTCCCGCGCATCACGCTTACATAGACGCGTCCGATCCCCACCAGCGTCTTGCTGCGGCTGATGCCCATGACCGCAAGCACGACGGCGGCTATCAGGCCGAAGAACATGGAGTAGACCGCGAACTTGATCGTCAGCACGGCGCCTTGGGCCAGTGCCGGTATCGATTGAACGAGCAGGGATGTCGTGGACATGAGGGATTGAGTTGGCTTCTTATCGATCGAGGCGGGTATCAAAAGCCAAGGGCGGCATCGTCAAGACGCCGCCCCGATGCCGAACGCGGAGCGCCCGGATTTTACTTTACAGCCGGCTTGGTCACGTCGATACCAAACCACTTGTCCGAGATCTTGGCGAACGTGCCATCGGCTTCGAGCTGGGTCATCGCGTCATCAATGGCCTTCTGGAACTTCGGATTGCCCTTCTTGAACGGGATGCCCGACGGGTTGCCCGGGCCGACGTTCGCGCCGGTGCGCAGCGGCAACTGCGAATTCTTCATCAGGTACGCGAGCATCAGTCGGTCGTTCAACGCGGCGTCCAGACGGTTCGATGCCAGATCGCGCAAGTATTCAGGCGCGCCCGGATACGTCTTGACATCGATACCCGGAACAGCTTTCGCCATGTCCATGTAGTTCGTGCCCAGGCCCACGCCGAGCTTCTTGCCCTTCAGGTCGTCGAGCGTCTTGAAGTTGCGCGTGTCGTCCTTGCGCTGAATCAGCTGGGCGTTCGAATATGTGTAGGCCGGGGAGAAATCGAGCGTCTGCTTGCGGGCATCGGTGATGCCGACCTGGTTCGCGATCACATCGAACTTGCCTGCCTGCAAACCGGCGATGATGCCGCTCCACTCGGTCGTGACGAACTCCGGCTTGACGCCGAGTTTCGCCGCGATAGCCTTGGCGATATCCACATCGAATCCGACCAGTTCACCTTGCGGCGACTTCGAGTTGAACGGCGGGAACGTGCCTTCCAGGCCAATGCGCAACGTGCCGCGCTGTTTGACCGAATCCAGCAGATCTTCTGCGTGGGCGACCGCCGAGAGCGACGCGCCGATCAGTCCTGCCACAAGCACTTTCTTGAAGAGAGTCAATTTCATGTGTTGTTTGCCTTTGTCCGAGTTTTTATCGGTAATCTGAAGTGCCGCGATGATAGCGAAATCGCCGTGACTGCTTCAGATCGATTCCTCATGTGGTTATGAGAACGGGTAGGGATGCTTCGCGCGTCATACAGCGGCTGGCTGGCGCGACAGCGCTTCCACGCACTCTGTCACGAGCGCGGGTCCGCGATAAATGAGGCCCGTGTAGATCTGTACGAGCGATGCCCCCGCCGCCAGTTTTTCACGCGCGTCATCGCCCGACGTGATGCCGCCCACGCCGATGATCGGCACGGCATTGCCCAATTCCACGCGCAACTTTCGGATCACCGCATTCGACGCCTCGAACACCGGCTTGCCGGACAGACCACCAGCTTCATCGCTGTGTTTCATGCCGGTCACAGCGGTGCGTGACAGCGTGGTGTTGGTGGCGATCACGCCGTCGATCTGATGACGCAGCAACGTGGCGGCGATCTCCTTGATCTGCTCGTCGTCGAGATCGGGCGCGATCTTGAGCGCGAGGGGCACGAGCTTGCCGTGCATGTCGGAAAGACGTTGCTGTTTGTCCTTCAGCGCACCGAGCAGTGCGTCGAGTTCGCCCGCGCCTTGCAACTGGCGCAGGTTCTTCGTATTCGGCGACGAGATGTTGATGGTCACGTAGCTCGCGAACGGATACACGCGCTCGAGGCAATACAAATAATCTTCGGCGGCCCGTTCGATGGGTGTATCGGCATTCTTCCCGATATTCAGTCCCAGAATCCCGCGATACCGCGCCGCCTGCACGTTCTCGACGAACTGATCGACGCCGCGGTTATTGAAGCCGAGCCGGTTGATGAGCGCTTGCGCATCCGGCAGCCGGAACATGCGCGGGCGCGGATTGCCGGGCTGGGCGA
>NZ_JBSIPA010000247.1:0-9612 GCF_053574605.1 Caballeronia sp. M23-90
TATTGTGCACTGCACAACTTCCGTCATTCCTGTTGGGTTCGACGGCCGACTTATCATGTGCGCGGCCTGACCGCAGGCTTCGGGCTTGCCGCGGATTTTGCGGCCTTGGGAATCACCGGCCGAGTCGACGTCCGCGGCTTGGGCGTTCTTGACGGCGCAATTTGTGTGGCGACCAGGCGTTTCAAGCCTTTCAGCCACAATCTTGTCAGACTTTTAGGCATCGAATCAGATCCCGCGCACATGATAAGTCGGCCGTCGAACCCAACAGGAATGACGGAAGTTGTGCAGTGCACAATAGCATTTATTCGAAAGACTTGCGCGCGACACAGAATTTCACCTTGCTGCGTATTGTTGATATTTGGCCATACGAAGAGGGCGATTTAGCCGATTTTGTGTTTCATCTCCGACAGTCTCGAGGATCACTGCAATAAGTTTAGGAGATGGGCTGACGGTTATAATGTCTGCTTTTTCCGCTTTGCAGAACAATCTTCATGCCTGACTTGCCACTATCACTCTGGCTCTCCATTACGTCCGTCGGAAGTGTCGGCGTAATGATTCCGCTTGCTATCGTCGTAGCCGTCTGGCTCGCGCTTGGGTATCCGTGGCGCTACGCCGCGTGCTGGCTTCTCGTGCTCGGCGGCGCAAGCGGTCTTGTTTTTCTTACCAAACTGGCGTTCATGGGCTGGGGCATCGGCGTGCGCGAACTGGATTTCACAGGAATCAGCGGCCACGCAATGATTTCATCGGCGGTACTGCCGGTCGCATTGTTCGTTGCGTGCCTGCCGGGGCGGCAATGGGTAAGGGCGCTCGGCGTCGTCCTTGGACTGCTGATTGGAATCGTGGTCGGCGTGTCACGCATCCTTCTGAACGCGCACTCGGTCTCGGAAGTTGTCACTGGTTGCGGGCTCGGCGCGCTGACGGCGCTTCTCTTCGTGGCTTATGCGTGGCGTGCGGAATCAGGCAAGTTGTCTCCCGCACCGGTCGCGGTAAGTCTCGCGATCGTCGCGGTGGTGCTGCACGGGATCCCCGTTCCCACGCAGCGCTGGATTACCGACATCGCGCTGCAGTTGTCCGGCCGCGATCAGCCATTTATCCGGGCGCGCTGGAAAGCCGGCCAATACGACAAGCCGGCCGCCGCGCCGGCAAGGCATATCGATGTCCGGTTCGGTGGTCCAACCGAATCCTGATCGCACCGGGACGGATGCGAATCGAGCATGAATTGAGCGCGAGCTTCCCGTTATAGCCGCGAATATATTACGATGCGCTTTCCGTTCATTTCGCCCTGGCCATCGTGTTCAAATTCAAACCATCGCTGATCGCTGTCGTCCTCGCCGCTTCTTCCGTTGCGTTGCAAAGCGCCGCCCATGCCGATGAAATCGTCGTCTCCGCAGCGGCTAGCCTGACCAACGCGTTCAAGGCGATTGGCGAATCGTACGAAAAGCAGCATCCCGGCACGAAGGTCCTGATGAATTTCGGCGCGTCCGACGTGCTGATGCAGCAGATCGTGAAGGGTGCGCCTGCCGATGTCTTCGCATCGGCCGATCAGAAAGCAATGGACAAAGCCATCCAGGAAAAAGTGATCGCCACCGAATCGCGCCGTGACTTTGCCGCGAATTCGCTTGTGTTGATCGTGCCGAAGGACAGCGCGTTCGCGCCGGCCAGCGTGAAGGACCTCACAGAAGCCAGCGTGAAACGGGTCGCTTACGGCGACCCGGCGTCGGTACCGGTCGGCCGCTATACGGAAGGCGCGCTCAAGGACGCGGGCGTCTGGGATGCGGTCAGCGCGAAGGGCGTGCTCGCGGCGAACGTGCGCCAAAGCTTGGACTATGTGGCGCGCGGCGAAGTGGACGCGGGGTTCGTGTTCAGCACGGACGCGGCCGTGATGCCCGAGCGCGTGAAAGTAGCGCTGACCGTGCCGACGCAAACATCGATCACCTATCCGATCGCGCAAGTCGCGCAAAGCAAGCATGCCGCCGACGCGCAATCGTTCATTGCGTATGTGTTGTCGCCGGAAGGTCAGAAGACGCTCGCGCAATTCGGCTTCAAGCCGCCAGTAAAGTAAATCTTCATGGAGCACGCTTGGATACCGCTGTTGTTATCGCTGAAAGTGGCGGGATGGGCCACGGCGATCGACGTCGTGCTCGGCGTCGCAGTGGCGTTCGGCTTGTCGCGCTGGCGCTCGTCGGCGCGTGAGCTTGTCGATTCGCTGCTGACACTGCCGCTTGTCATGCCGCCCACGGTGCTGGGGTATTACCTGCTCGTGCTGCTCGGCCGGCGCGGCGTGATCGGCGCGTGGCTCGACAAGTTCGATATCCAGTTGGTGTTCACCTGGCAGGGCGCCGTGATCGCGTCGGCGGTGGTCGCGTTTCCCCTCGTGCTGAAATCGGCCCGTACCGCGTTTGAAGCCGTCGATCCGCAATTCGAGCGCGCCGCCCGGACGCTCGGCATCAATGAAACTGCCGTATTTTTTCGCGTCACCTTGCCGCTTGCCGCACGCGGCATCCTGGCCGGCGCGTTGCTCGCTTTTGCGCGGGCGCTCGGCGAATTCGGCGCCACGCTGATGATCGCGGGAAACCTGCCGGGCAGGACGCAGACGCTTTCGGTCGCGGTGTACGCCGCCGTGCAAGCCGGCGATGACAGCACGGCGAACGTCCTCGTGATCGTGACATCGGTGACGTGCGTGGTGATCCTGCTCGCGGCGGGGCGATTGTTGCCGCAGCGCTCGACGGCACCGGTGCGCTGAGATGACGGCCCTTTCCGTGCATTTGCGCAGGCATTTCATCACGCCCGAGCGCGATTTCCTGCTTGACGTCTCATTCCGTTCCACGAGTCAGCGCATCGTGCTGTTCGGACCTTCGGGCGCAGGGAAAAGCCTGACGTTGCAGGCCATCGCCGGATTGATCCATCTGGACGAAGGCGAGATCGTGCTGAACGGCACCACGCTGCTCGATACAACCAAGGGTATCGACCTGACACCGCAAGCGCGGCGCATCGCGTATCTGTTCCAGGACTACGCGCTTTTCCCGCACCTGAACGTGCGGCAGAACATTGCATTTGGGCTGAAGCGCGGCTGGTGGAATCCATCGAAGCACGTGGCGCATGCCGATATCGACTACTGGCTGAACGCGTTCGACCTGAAGCCGGTCGCGCGTCAGTATCCGGGGCAGTTATCGGGCGGGCAGAAGCAACGCGTGGCGCTGGCCCGGGCGCTGATTCCACATCCGCAACTGCTGTTGCTCGACGAGCCCTTCTCCGCACTCGACATGGCGTTGCGCCAGCGCATGCGTCAGGAACTCGCCGACCTGCAAAGCCGGCTCGATATTCCCATGGTGCTCATCACGCACGATCCCGACGATGTCGCCATGTTCGGCGATCAGGTGGTGAATCTGCGCGAGGGTATCGTGCAGATTCACGACGGTAGCAACGAGCTCAACCCGTCACACCGAGTATCACGCTCGACGCCTTGAACGCCGCGATGGCGCTCTGCCCTTCTGCCAGCCCGAGCGTATCGACGCTTTCATTGGTGATGACGGCGGTGACCGTGGTCGAGTCATCGAGCGCCAGCGACACTTCCGCGTTCACCGCGCCGCGCGTCATCTTCGAGACCCGGCCCTTCAACTGATTGCGCGCCGAGATCCGGACGGGTTCATCCGCCATCAGGATCACCCACGATGCTTTCACCAAAGCAAACGCGTCGCAGCCTTCTTTAAGACCAAGCGATTCGGTGCTTTCGTGCGTGACGACGGCAACGATCGACTGGCCGCCCGAGAGCGCGAGTTCGATTTCGTCGTTGACGGCGCCGCGCGTGATCTTCCTGACCGTGCCGAATAATTGGTTGCGCGCACTGGTTTTCATGCCGATCCGTCCGATGAGTTGCCAGTCCTGCTCGAAGCCTTCTATGGCCGCACCCGCACGTTCGAGAAACAGCCGATGTTCACGTTCGATGGCGCCATATGTACTGATCAGCTTCAGCCCCTTTGGCGTCAGCGTCGTTCCGCCGCCACCCTTGCCGCCCGCTGCACGCACGACCAGCGCGGCGCCGGCCAGGTTGTTCATGGCATCGATGGCATCCCATGCGGCCTTGTAGCTCATCCCGACCGCCTTGGCCGCGCCCGTGATCGAACCGGTTTGACGGATGGCCGCCAGCAATGCAATGCGCGCCGCCCCGCCGAGTGTTTCGTGGCCGCTGCGAAACCACACGGCGCCGCCGACTTCGATGGACTCGTTCGGCTTATCAGGCGTTTCCTGGGTCATGGCTGCGTCGAAGGCTGGTTATAGAGTACGGCGATTATATTGGATGCCTAAAAGTCAGCTGACGCGGGGCTTTTTTATCTTGCGCAGGATACGCTCGCCTTCGGCTGCATGCATCTGCTGGGCCGCGACCGCGAAGCCCTTCGCCAGTCCCTTCTGGAAATCATCGGCTTCGTCCAGGGACGCAAGACGTTGCGCGGCGACGGCTGCGTCGTTGCCGTCGCCTAAGACGCTTTGCAGATTGCCCAGCGCCTTTTCGACATGCTTGCGCGTGGATCGCGTGACGATCGAGCGGAAAAATTCCAGCGCGTACCGCAAACGCTTTGCATGGATACGGACCTTGTGCCGCGTGGGGGCACTGATGGTGGTCAGATCCGGCGCACGCTCGATCTTCCGATAATGCTTGGTGATCCGCTTTTGCGCATGCTCCGCGAGCGTTCTATGCGCGAGTTCGAGCGGCGCTTCGAGCGCGCTGAACCACTGCACGAACGATAACGCGAGACTCGCATAACGCGGCGAGTTCATCGCGTCCTGCAGGCGCTGGCGCGTGGCCATGCGGTTTGCATCGGCAGCGTGTTTTGGCCTCGACCATGAATCCTGGCTATGTTCGTCGTCGGCTACGGCGTAGGTGGCGAGCGTGGTATCGGCGAACACATCCCAGTCGCGGGCATCGGCGAGCAGATCGCCAAACCATTTCAGGTCAGGCGCGATCTGCGTGTTCCAGATTTCATCGATCCATTCGGGGAAAAGTTTGAGCGCAGTTTTGAGGCGGCGCTGCGCCACGCGCAATTGATGCACGTGCTCAGGTTCCAGTCCGCCGCGCGATGCCGCGTCGTTGCCGAACCAATGCGCCGCCACCGACTTGCCGATCTCGGCGAAGGCATCGGTTGGCGTGGCGTGGCGCGGCAATTTCAGCTTGGCGGCTTTGACCGGTTCTAGCGCGGCGGGATCGATATGAACAGGCGCGATCACGAACGGCAGCGTCTTCGTGATCTCATGCGCGACGGCGTAAAGCGCTTCACGTGATTCAGGCGTGGCTGCCAGCGTCAACTTAGCAGGGCCGTGCGCGTTTGCTTGAAGCGTCGCGCGAACCGCGTCCGACGTGCTCCATTCGCTTGCTTCCACTTTGGAGGCTTCGCCGAGAACGGCGTCGCCGTCGCCGAGTATTTTCTGCAGATCGGCAAGCCCCTCTTCCGACGCGATCCACGACCGCAGATCATCTTTCGCGTCGGGCGCAGCTTCAACGCGCCGGACAAACGGCCATTCACGATGACTCGCCGCAAACACCTTCCGTTCTCCGCGCGTTTCGATGCTCACTTCCCAGCCGTGCAAATCCGCTTCGACTTTTTGCGTCTGCAACATGAAGCCAGAACGACTTGCGCTCGAAAACGAACCCAGCTCCGACAGCGCCTTATCGGGCGGCGTGTTTGAAACGTCATGGGAAATCATCACCAACTCGACAAGTTGCAACATAAGTTCTCCACCATGAACGCGACACTTGATAAGGCAGCAAATCCCACGCCGCGCTTTTCAATTCAGACGAATTTCAATGCTTGCGCCTGTCATCAAAACGCAATAAAGCGCGTGCAAACATGAGCAGCGTCACTGCCAGATGCCGCTTGAACGAATCAAGAAACAACGCCTCTCATCGCCAATTTGCTCCATCAGCACGCCAACCCGCCGCTTCACGCGCAGCCCAGCACAAAGGACGTTACATGCCTGACTTGACCCTTCCCGATAACAACACGCAGGGACGAACGCTCGGACGACGGCTGAGCATGCCGCTGTTCCTGGTCGTGATTGCCGGCGGCATCATCTATTGCGTCACGCACTTGCTGCACGACCTGGAATCAGTCCAGCAGTCATCCATATTGCCTTACGTCCTGCTCGGCGTAGCACTGATGATTGCCCTCGGCTTCGAATTCGTAAATGGCTTCCACGATACCGCCAACGCCGTCGCCACCGTCATCTATACGCACTCGCTCGCGCCGAACCTCGCGGTCGTCTGGTCGGGCGCGTGGAATTTCCTTGGTGTGCTGGTATCGAGTGGTGCGGTCGCGTTCGGCATCCTGCAACTGCTGCCCGTGGAACTGATCCTGGGCGTAGGGACATCGCAGGGATTCGCGATGGTCTTTGCCCTGCTGATCGCCGCAATCATCTGGAACCTCGGGACGTGGGCGGTGGGGATTCCATCGTCGAGCTCGCATACGCTGATTGGATCGGTGATTGGCGTCGGGCTGATGAACCAGATGCTGCACGGCACCTCGGGTACCTCGGGCGTGGACTGGGGCCAGGCGCTCGCGGTCGGCAAGTCGCTGCTGTTTTCGCCGTTGATCGGTTTTCTGCTTGCCGGCCTGCTGCTTTACGTGATGAAGCTCGTCGTGCGCGTTCCCGCGCTTTATAAGGAGCCCAAGAAAAACACGCCACCGCCCTTCTGGATCCGTTGCCTGCTGATCCTCACCTGCACCGGCGTTTCGTTCGCGCACGGTTCAAACGATGGCCAGAAAGGCATGGGCCTCATCATGCTGATCCTGATCGGCACGGTCCCGACCGCCTATGCGTTGAACAAGGCCGTCACACCCGCCGAGACGCAAACCTTCCTGTCGGTCGGTCACCACGCATCCGAAGTGCTCGGCAAGTACACGAACGGCGCCGCGCCGGTCGCCGATCCGCGGGCTATCGTGCAGCATTACGTGCAGACCAAGACGGTCGAGCCGAATACGATCGTCGCGTTGAAACAGCTCACCGATATCATCGACGGGCAAGTCGGCACCTCCGATTCCATGGCGACCGTGCCGCAAAACATCGTGGGCAACGTGCGCAACAACATGTACGTGAGCTCCGAAGCGCTGCGCCTGATGGACAAGCAGAATGCGCCCGCCTTCGCGCCCGAAGACGCCGCCGTGCTGAAGAACTACAAAGGCCAGCTCGATCACTCGACCAAGTTCATCCCGACTTGGGTGAAGGTCGCCGTTGCTGTGGCACTGGGACTCGGCACGATGGTCGGCTGGAAGCGCATTGTGGTGACGGTGGGCGAGCGCATCGGCAAGACGCATTTGACGTATGGGCAAGGCGCATCGGCGGAACTGGTCGCAATGGTGACCATCGGCGCCGCCGACATGTACGGCCTGCCGGTCAGCACCACGCACGTGTTGTCATCGGGCGTGGCGGGGACGATGGCCGCGAATGGCTCCGGGCTGCAATGGAAAACCGTTCGCAGCCTGGCGCTGGCCTGGGTCCTGACGTTGCCGGTTTCCATCGCGTTGGCGGCCGGGTTGTTCTGGGTCTTCCGCGGGTTGTTCTGAGCGTTCTCTCACCGCTATTTTTCTCCCACGCGTCGGCGCTTCCTTAAACCGCCGACGCGCTTGCAAATTTTCCCGACCGCTGACCGGCTTTTGTCCGCGCCGCTATCGAGTTTTGATCCCGACCCATACCCAACAAGCCTTTGCGCCGATGGCACAACGCTTGCTAAAAGCAACGGGCAATCGCGAGGGTATCGGTGATGCGGGACACAACAAGCTTCACCACCGCCGCTACCCACGCCGCCCCGCATGCGGCATCGCCATTCACTCTTCAGCAGACCCCAATAATTAAGGAGAAGTGGAATGACTATCGGAACAATCTTGCTGGTGGTTTTGATCCTGTTGCTGCTCGGCGCATTTCCGTCGTGGCCGCACAGCCGTAGCTGGGGCTATGGCCCAAGCGGGATTTTGGGCGTGGTGCTGATCATCGTGATCGTGCTGCTGCTCATGGGCCGGCTATAACTCGATGGCCGCAGCTTAACAAGCCGCGCCTACCGCATCCGGCCAAACGCAGCGGTGCAAGCAGGCAGTTGCAGTTCGGGCCATAGCGTCATCGCCCGCCGTCAGGGGAACGTTCCTGCCGGCGGGCGATTTACATTGCCAACCCATTTCAAGGAGTATCGACTTCATGGACCTCCATCTCGAAGGCAAGCTCGCACTCGTATCGGGATCGACGAAAGGCATTGGCCTTGCAATCGCCACGGGCTTTGCGCGTGAAGGCGCGCATGTGATCGTAAACGGACGCAAACAAGCGTCGGTGGATGAAGCCATCGCGAAGCTGAAGGCTGCCGTACCCGATGCGAATGTCGAAGGTTTCGCCGGCGATCTCTCCGATGCTGCCCAGGTCAAGGCGGTCGTCGCACAGTATCCGGTCGTGGATGTACTCGTGAACAACCTCGGGATCTTCGATCCCAAGCCGTTCGCCGACATTCCGGACGAAGACTGGCAACGTTTCTTCGATACCAACGTCATGTCCGGCGTGCGTCTTTCACGCGCGTACTTGCCGAAGATGAAAGAGAAGAACTGGGGCCGCGTGGTGTTCATCAGCAGCGAAAGCGGGATTCAGATCCCCGTGGAGATGATCCACTACGGCGTGACGAAGACGGCGCAACTGGGTTTGTCGCGTGGACTTGCTGAGGATTGTGCGGGCACGGGCGTCACCGTGAATGCAGTGTTGCCGGGTCCGACGCACTCGGACGGACTTGATGAAATGGCCGCCAAAGGCATGGGCGACAAGACATTCGCCGAGTTCGAGAAAGGCTTCTTCGAAACTGAACGGCCGAGTTCGCTGATCAAGCGGTTCGCGACCACCGAAGAAGTCGCGAACATGGTGGTGTATGTGTGTTCGGAAGCGTCATCGGCCACGAACGGCGCGGCGTTGCGCGTGGACGGCGGCGTGGTGCGTTCGGCGTTCTAACTGTACTGGATGGCCGAAATCACACGCGGAGCACGCGCCCGTCCGGGCCGATCAGCGGCGGCAGCTTGGGCAACGAATCGATCCCTTTCGGCGCGGTCTTCGCGCGCCCCGTACTTGAGGGAGATGCTGAAGGCGCAACCGTCAATGCCGGCGGCGGGGTCGTGGTTCTGTCGGCGACTTGCTTGACGGCCGGTCCGCCCTTACGCTTTTTCTTTGCTTGCGCCGACACGACGCTGCGCGTCCTGGTCTTCGGCGTATGCAACTGCGACTCGGGCGGATTCCAGACTTCGACATAACGTTCGGCAGCCACGGCAGCGGCAGAGCCGAAACTCATGGAACCAGCCAGCAAAGCAAGCGCGACGTTCGAGGAAAGTGCGGATAAAACAGGTCTCACAGCAAACGCTCCAGATTGTTCAGTGTCCACCAGCGCGCGAAAGTATAGCGTCGAGCGAGCGCTGCGATGTGTCGAGCTCAAGCAAGGCGCTGTCAAGCCTCTGCAGCGCCAGAGCGACCGTGCCGCACTGAATTGCTCGATCGTTTCCGTTCTTATGGCAACGCGATCCTCGTTGGCAGCCAGAGTTTCTGGGAAGGCGTGGATGTGCGCGGTGATGCGTTGTCGCTGGTTGTCATCGACAAGCTACC
>NZ_JBSIPA010000248.1:0-9543 GCF_053574605.1 Caballeronia sp. M23-90
TCCGCCCGTGACGCCTCCCGTCACGGGCGGTGTCACAGGTGGCGTAACCGGCGGATTCTCCAGCGACGAACGCAGGTAGAAGTCGCTCGGCCGTCCTGTTCCGCCTTGATACAGCAGGTACTCATACGCGCCCGCCTGTACCGGCGCGGTCATATGGAACGTTCCGGATGCAGCCGTGCCGTTCACCTGCACGACCTTGATGCCATCGCCAACGGTCAGCGCGCCAAGGCCTGTCGGCTTCACGATTACGGTTGTATCGCCGCTTGCATTGCCGCCAATCACCAACTTGTCCGTGAACTGGTTCGATGCTGCGCCGCCTTCGTTCATCACCGTGTTGACAATCAGCTTCGCGTTGTTGCCCACGTAATTGCCGCTGACGTTCAGCACATTGCCCGTCGTGCCGGATGCAGCCGCGAGGTTGATCGTGGCGTTGTTCGTGAGGTTGCCCTGGATCAGGAACGAGCCTGTCGAAGTTGCCGAGAAAGCCGGCAACGCATTTGCGACAGCGATCGTGCCCGAGTTGTTCACCGAGCCCAGGACCGTGCCGAAGCCGCCGAGTGTCGCGCCGTCGGCAACGGTCGTCGTGCCTGAGCCGATCGTCGCGCTCGCGTGTTGCGCGTCGCCGACTGCAAGGGTGCCGCCAAGCACGTTCGTGTCGCCATAGGTGCTTGCGCCGTTCATCGTGAGCATGCCGCTGCCCAGCTTCGTCAATGCGCCTGAGCCGGTTACAGCCTGCGAAAGAGTCGATGAAAACTGCTGCGTGTCGATGGTCCCGCCGTTCGCGTCGATCGTGATTGCACGGGTGGCCGCGAGGTCGAGATTGTTGCCGAGTTGCAGCGTGCCGCCGTTGAACGTAACGCCGCCGGCGGTAGCGCCCAATGCGTTATCGGCACTGATGTTGACCGTGCCTTGCGTGATCAACGTGCCGCCTGAATACGTGTTTCCGCCGGGCGCCGTTGGCGCCAGCGTCAATGTACCGGCGCCGGTTTTCTCGATGGAACCCGTGCCGCTCAGCAAGCCCGCATACGTGCCATCGTCGGTCTGTGCGAAACGCACGAGCCCGTTGTCCGTGATCGCCGACGGCAGGCTTTGCGCGCGCGCTTCGAGCGTGCCGGGGGCGTCGACGGTGAACTGTCCTGCGTAAGCGTTGTTGTCGCCGGTCAGGATCAGCTTGCCGTTCGCGACTTCCGCCGTCTGCACGTCAGGCAGGATGCCGTTGAGCGTCCATGTGCCGGTATCGTCCTTGATGAGCGTCTGGAAGCCGGCAATGTACCCGCTCACCGATGTGTCGAGCGTTCCGGTGCCGGCGCCGCTCAAGATCAACTGGTTGTTGCCCGTGCCGCCGTCGACGCTGCCTTGCACCGTCGAACCGGTGTAGATGCGCATGGTGTCGTCGCCGCCCGAGAACAGGAGGTTGCCGATCACCTTGCCTTTGTTCGTGAAATCGACAGCGCCGTCGCCGCTCGATCCGATTGCGTTCACAGGCGCTTCGATCACGCCCGTCTGCGTGTTGATGACCGTGTTGCTGCCCGACGTGTTCTGAAACCAGATGGCCGCGGCGTTCTTTGCCTGAATCAGGCCGCTGTTCGTGATGACGTTGCCCGTACCCTGCAGGTTCACGGCTTCGGCAATGTCTTCAGTGCCTTTGGACAACACCTTGCCGCCGGCTTCGACCGTCAGTGTGCCGTTGTTCTGGAACTCGATGGTGTTGGTGCCCGTGCCGTAGAACCCGTGCAACTCGACTGCATGGTTGCTGACGGTGCCGCCGGACTTCACGGTGATGTTGGCGCGGTCGGCGAGACTGATTGCCGATGCGTCTTGTGTATTGATGAGCGCATCCTTCTTGACGACGACTGTGCGGTCGTCGTTACCCGGCGCATTGCCCGTGCCGATCGTCGTTGTCTCTGGCGAGCCGGCACTGCAAACAGTGTATTGACCATTCACTGCGCACGCGGCTGCCGCAGCAATCGGGTTGAGAAGAAACGGAATGAGCAGCAACGACGGTGCAAGCGAGATCGCTCGCGTACGAACAGGATTTGACATGGTACGCCCCGGTGTTTGTTATTTGAATGCGAGCGGAATTTATCAACGGGGGTCATGCTGTGAATGTTGTAAGGCGAACAGTTGTGCTTCAAAACCAACGCAACGATGGACGCTGTGTGCCGTGCCGCTTATAGCGAAACAAATAGGCGCGTGATAAGTGTCAGGCAGTGTCAAATCGAGTGACGGGTACGGGCTCGGGAACGAGCGAGACGCTCTGATCCCTTCACGTCAGTGTCGATGCAACGCGCGCATTGGCACTAGCAGAATCTCATCGTCTTGTTTGCGCGTTGCCGAACACAAGATGAGGCTGGCGTTGCGATGTGTGGTCTATCCTACGTTGCATCGCACGTCGTGCTGGACGGTGCACATGGTCCCTGTACGATGCGTTTTTCAGCGTAGCCAGCGTTTCGACGTTCAGGCCAGGCGTTTTTATTCGGGGGATAGATGGGATCGAAGAGCACTGTGGCGAGCGTGCCGACGAAGGTCCACGTTCATTTGTATTACGGTGTCGATCCGAGCCGTTATCGCAAGGATGACAACGTCGGTTGCCTGTACGGTTATCACTACGCCGAGTCTGAATCCGTGGCGGTTTCGTATTCGCAGGATCATCCCGAAGGTCGCGCGATGCGCTCCATCCGCCGCGGCCTGAAGGCGCTGTTTGGCTGTGACCTGATTCATACGTTTCGCAATCGTGCAGCGTTGCTCGAGTCCGATGTTGTCTGGACGCATACGGAACGCGAGTATCTGTCCGCTGCGCTGTTGCTGATGCTCAAGCGTGGACCCAAGCCGCTGCTGCTTGCCCAAAGCGTCTGGTTGCTCGACGTATGGAAGTCTCTAAGCGGATTCAAGCGCGCCATCTACAAGAAGCTGCTCAACCGTGCGGATCTGCTCACGACGCTCACCACGGATAACGCCGCGCTCGTCAAGCAATTCTGGAACCGCGAAGCAACGGTCGTGCTCTATGGCATCAGCACGGACGACTTCCCCATGCAGCCGGTGTCGCAGTGGCGTCCGCACGAACCCTTGCGCGTTGCCGCGATAGGCAATGACCGGGATCGCGACTGGCAGACGTTCATGGAAGCCTTCGAGAACGACGCGCGTTTCTCGGCACGGCTTGCAACGCAGCGCAAGGTCTCGCGTCCAAGCGCGGCGGATAACGTCGTGGTGGCGCCGGTATCGGGTATCGAAGAACAGCGCAAGCTTTATGAATGGGCCGATGTGATCGTGGTGCCGTTGCATCCGAATCATCATGCATCGGGTATCACGGTGGTGCTGGAAGGCGTGATGGCCGGGAAGGTGGTGGTTGCCACGGACATTGGCGGGCTCACCGACTACTTCTCGCACGATGCCGTTTCGTATGTCCCGGTCCACGATCCGCGCAGTCTTCGCGAAACCGTTGCCGCTTTAGGCGCAGATCCCGAAGGCACGACAGAACGCATCCGCCGCGCGCAGCAGGAGTTGACATCGAAGGAACTGACCACGCGTGGATACGCGCGTCAGCATGTCACGCTCACGCATCAGATGCTGCGCGACGCCGCAATGCGTGAAAGCGTCACGCCAATGGCCCGGGCATAGCCGGAACATATGATTGATTCGAAATCCTACGCAATTGCTCCGCCGCCGTCCACGAGCACGGTCGATCCGGTCGCATACGCTGTGCTCGCAAGGTAGATCACGGCATTGGCGATGTCCTCCGGTTGCCCCACACGGCGTGCGGGCAAGCGGGCGGCGGCGTTATCGAACATGCTCTGGCGTGCTTCGTCGCTGAGCTTCGACCACAATGGCGTGGCGATCATCCCCGGCGACACCGCATTCACCCGCACCGGCGACAACTCCAGCGCAAGGCCGCGCGCCAGCGCCTCCAGCGCGGCGTTGATCGCGCCTTGCAGCACCGAACTCTTGCTTGGCCGCACGCTCAGGAAGCCAGAGATAAGCGTGAGCGAACCGCCGTCGGTGATTTTCGCGGCACGTGCGACGCGATATGCGCCCCAGAACTTGCTGTCCATGGCAGCGTAGGCATCGGCGAGTGCGAGCGTGCGTGCAGGACCGCCCGGCGTTTGAGCTGCCGATACCACCACGTGATCGAACGGTCCCGTCTCCGCAAAGAAACGTTCAACGGCGGCTTCGTCGCCGGTATCCAATACAGCCGTGTCCACGGTTGATCCCATACTCGATTTGATCTCCGCCGCGCTTGCATCCAGCTTCTCCTGGTTACGCGAGGCAATCGTCACGCGCGCCCCGAGTTCGGCGAAGGCTTTCGCGGTGGCGGCGCCAATGCCCGAACTTCCGCCGACGATCAATACGCTCTTCGATGCGAATGTATTCATTCTCAGACTCCTTTATTGCAGCCCCTGAACTGCAGCCCCGGAATTAAAACGCCGGAAGGCTGCGGCCAGGTTCGATCAGATGGTTTCCGTCTCACGCGGCGTGAGGGGACTTTGCAGCACGTATCGGGCAATGTCGTCCTTGCGCATGAACGCGACATCGGGCCGGCTCTTCGCGTAACGCAGGAACTCATCCCACACCCGGACCATTTGCGGCGAACCGCTGATCCGGTCGTGCGCGCTCACGGACATCATGCGGCGACGCGTACCGGCTTCGTCGTAAAGCTGATCGAAGTCGAGCTTGATCTGTTCAAGGAATTTATCGGGCGAATAGTTACGTCCCTCGACCAGCAGGATGTCGTTATTGCGCAGCGGGTGCGGGGATTCATCGACTATTTGCGGGAACGGTTGCATGACGCATGGCGCTGGGGAAAGGCTTGAACGACGCTGTGCAAAAGATGGACGTTTTCTTGAGCGCTAGCGAACAGAGCGATAAGAATTAGTAAGTATGCTTATGGTTATGCCTGCAAGGACAGGCCGTTGAAAACAACCGGGGGATGAAATGCACAACGACGAAAAGCTGGGCGGGCTGTTACTCGTTCTGGTGATCGGGTGGGCCTATCAGGCGATCGCGCAATGCAGAGACTTTTGTTCTCTCCAATGGTCGTCGGCGATGAACGTCAGGACACGCTGGCCGGACTGACGACCAGCGGGTTTCTATTCGACATCCACGCCCGGCGATGTCGTCGCATCGCGCATGCTGTATGCCGACAGGATCCGGTACAGGGTCACGCGTGACACGCCGAGCTCTTTCGCGGCTTCGCCCAGACGTCCGCGATTCCTGAGCAACGCCATTTCGATCGCCTGCCGTTCTCCGGCTTCGCGTGCTTGCGCAAGTGACGTTGGGGCCGGTTCGGCGAATTCGCCAAGCTCCAGATCATGCGCGCCGATCAGGCGTCCCTCTGCCATGACGATCGCGCGCCGCACGCGGTTGATCAACTCGCGCACGTTGCCCGGCCAGGAGTAGTTATGCAGCGCCGCAATGGCATCGGGTGCGAAACCGCGCAGCGGCCGATGCGCGTCTTTCTTGTAGCGCTCGAGCATGTGTTTCGCGAGCAATTCGATGTCCTTGCCGCGAGCCCGTAGCGGCGGTTCATCGATTTGAAGCACGCATAGACGATGGTACAAGTCGGCGCGAAACCGGCCTTCGACCATAGCCGTCTGCATCTCGACGTGCGTGGCGGAAATGATGCGGACATCGACAGAGGTCGAACCATGTCCGCCCAGCCGTTCGACCTTGCGCTCCTGCAGGAAGCGCAGCAGGCTTGCCTGGCTTTCGAGCGGCAGGTCGCCAATTTCATCGAGGAAAAGCGTACCGCCATTCGCCGCTTCCACCCGGCCGATCTTGCGCTGGTTCGCGCCTGTGAACGCGCCGCGTTCGTAGCCGAACAACTCGGACTGCAGCAGATGCGTGGGGATCGCGCCGCAATTGATCGCGACGAAAGGCTGGTCGCGCCGCGTGGAATGCCGGTGAATGGCCGCGGCCGTAAGTTCCTTGCCAGTGCCGGATTCACCGGAAATGAAAACCGGCGCGTCGGTGATGGCGACCTTGCGGATTGCTCGGAACAACGCCAGCATGGCGTCGCACGAACCGATCATTTCGCCTTCGGCGTCGCTGCTGCCCATGGCGTTCACATTGCCGTGCGTGCCGCCCACCACACCGCTGCGCGAGCCTGCATCGTGCAAGGCAGCGATGCCGTAAGCATGTCCGAGCGCATTCAGGATGCGTTCGCCGGAAGCGGGGAGCGTGACGTAATCGAAGCAGAAGTCGCGCACGAGGCGGCGGATTGTTTCGTTGTCGAGCTGGATGGGCGTAAGCAACGCAACCCAGCCGATGGTCTTGATCGACAACATTGTTTCGGCCAGGCGCAAATTCAACTGGACGTTGCGGGACGAAAAATCGAGCAGGCCGCCACTCGCATTCGATGAAAAACTCTCCAGGTCACGACCCAATTCGGAATTTCTGACCGTCCACCCGCGCGCGTCCATCAGAGAGCGAACCTCGAGCGTCAAGGGATCGCCTACGTAATAAAGATGCCTGGGACTCGACGGAAACGCTGCCATGAAAAATTACACCGGTTGGTTACAACGAATAATGCCACCAAAACCATGGGTGGCACGCGTTGTGTCGCTCGCGAATTGGCGTGTTGACGCGGTGTTGAAACGCGTGCTCCTGTTTATAACGACTGTTTGCTTGGAAACTTGAAAGAAGAAGCGCGCCTCCAGTTAGAGGCGCGTCGCAGGGGAAACCCTTTCCAAAAGCTCCATAAACCCGTGGAATTGAACTTGTCTAAAGAATACGGCAGGTTCCGGGATCTGGATGCGTCGAGACAGAATTATTCCGCTGATCCGGCGGATTTCGTCGACAGATTGCGAAACGATGCACCCGCGTGTTCCTGCGGCAAATGCGCGGCGCCCCCAAAGAGTTTTTCGCGAAACGTGCCGTCGGCGTAGGTGGTTTTGTAAATGCCCCTGGCCTGAAGTCCGGGAATCACCAGGTCGATGAAATCTTCGTAGCTCTCCGGCGTCACCGTACGGGTCAGGTTGAAACCGTCTACGCCCGCTTCATTCACCCAGGATTCGAGCGCATCGGCTACTTCGACCGGGTCGCCTACGATGGTCGTATAACGTCCGCCAAGCTTCAACTGATCGAGCAGACGCCGCACGGTCCAGCCGGACTGGCCATCGGTTACGCGCTGCACGGATGATTCGATGCCGCGGCTCTTCGGAGCGCCTGGCGGCTGGATTTCGTCGTCGGGATCGAAGATCGAATAGTCGGTATCCGTTCCCGCCGCGAAATGCGCCAGTCCGGCTTCGGGACTTGCGTAATGCGCATATTCGGCAAATTTTGCTTCGGCTTCGGCATGCGTGCGGCCGACCACGACGGTAATGCCCATGAAGATCTTCAGGTCGGCAGGGTTGCGGCCGGCATCGGCGGCTTGCTGGCGCAGTGCATCGACGAGCTTTTTCGTGCCGGGCTTGCTTTGGCTCGATACAAACACGCACTCCGCATGACGCGTGGCGAATGCCTGTCCTCGGCCCGATGATCCCGCCTGGAAGAGCACCGGCGTGCGTTGCGGCGAGGGTTCGCAAAGGTGGTAACCCTCGACGTCGTAATAGCGTCCGTGGTGATCCACCTTGTGCACTTTCGCAGGATCGGCGAAGACGCGCGTTTTACGATCGCGGACCACGGCGTCGTTTTCCCAGCTTCCTTCCCAGAGCTTGTAGAGCACGTCGAGATATTCGTCGGCGCGGTCATAGCGTTCATCGTGTGCAATCTGCCCGGTCAGGCCCATCGCGCGCGCCGCGCTGTCCAGGTACCCGGTCACGATGTTCCAGCCAATCCTCCCGTCGCTCAGATGATCGAGCGTGGAGAAACGTCGTGCGAGCAGGTAGGGCGCTTCGTACGTGAGGTTCACCGTAATGCCGAAGCCAAGGTTGCGCGTGACCGCGGCCATGGCCGAGACCAGCATCATGGGATCGTTGACGGGAAGCTGGACCGACTCCTTCAAGGTCAGATCGGCCGATTGCTGATAGACATCGTAGACGCCGACTATGTCCGCAATGAAGAGGCCATCGAACAGTCCTTTTTCGAGCAGCTTTGCAAGGTCGGTCCAGTATGAAAGCTTGCGGTAATCGGTCGAGCGGTCACGTGGATGCGTCCAGAGGCCATGATTGATATGGCCCACGCAATTCATGTCGAACGCGTTCAAAAGGATCTTTTTCTTGCTCACGGGAGTCCTCGCGGAAAACGACGGATGAAGGGCGCAAAGGGCGGATAGCATCGCACGGTCAGGATCGCCGGCGAACCATCAATTTGATATTTATTATCCATGACTGCGGACGCTGCGTTTCTTTTCGCCCGGGTACGCTTCGATGAGGCCCGCAAACCGGTCGGCAAGCGTGGTACGTGCGCGCGCAGGCCAGATGGCGCTCAACTCGAAGGGTGGCGCGGCGCCGTCCGAAATTTCGCAAAGCCGCACGCCACTGAATTGCAGCGCGCGCACCGAACGCGGCAACAGGGACACGCCGCATCCGGCAGCCACGCACGCGAGGACCGTCAGCGAACGGTTGGCGTCCTGCACGATTTCTACCGCGCAACCGGCTTGCCGGAACGCGCTCAAGATCCCCGCACGAACACCCGGCAATTGCCCGTGAGGAAACCATACCAGGCCATGCGGCGCGAGTTCGCTCAGCGACACCGCGCCGTTTGCGCCCAGCGGAAAATTTTCGGGCAACACCGCGATCAACTGTTCGCGCGCGATCAGCTTCTCGTGCATTTTCCCGGCAACAGGCGCCGGCGTGTGCAACAGGCCGATATCGATTTCTCCCGTTTCAAGCGCGCTTGTCTGCTCGGCGTTGCTCATCTCGCGCAGCACGAGATCGACGTCGGGAACGGATGCGCGCAGTGCCGCAATCGCGCGGGGCAGCACTGCAAAAAGCGCCGCCGATGCAAAACCCACCGTCAGCCGTCCCGCTCGCTGCGCGCCGATTTCGCGCGCCCGATGCGAGGCGGCATCGATTCTCGCGACGCTCATGCGCACGTCCTCGACGATCGCCAGTCCCGCCGCAGTCAGGTCGGCGCCGCGCCGCGTGCGGCTGAAGAGCTTGACGCCCAGATCCTTTTCCATGCGCGTGAGCGCCTGGCTCAGCGCAGGCTGGGCAATGTTCAGGTGATCGGCGGCGCGGGTGACGCTGCCCGCGTCGGCGACGGCCAGGAAATACTTCAGGTTGCGCGTGTCCATATTAAAACGATATGAAAGATGATCACTTGCATCATAGTTCTTTATCCCTCCGATCCCTAGAATGGGTTTCATGGGCCGTTGCAAGAAGCCCGGAAAATACAATCAGGAGACGACAATGAACTGGTACCGCGAAATATCGCCGACGGAAAAGCGCACGCTCTGGAGCTGCTTCGCGGGATGGGCGCTGGACGGCATCGACACGCAACTGTTCAGCCTCGTGATTCCGACCCTGCTGGTGACGTGGGGTATCGGCAAGGGGCAGGCGGGGTTGATCGGCGGCGATATTTCGCGGTACCAGTTCATTGTCGTCTCCTGATTGTATTTTCCGGGCTTCTTGCAACGGCCCATGAAACCCATTCTAGGGATCGGAA
>NZ_JBSIPA010000249.1:0-9530 GCF_053574605.1 Caballeronia sp. M23-90
GGCGTGATGTCGATCACCGTTGTACAGCCGCTGCACGTAGCCACCTGGATCGAACTGCAGACGCAGACGTTGTCGGCACCGACGGGCAAGCACAACCTGGCCGACCACAAGCCAGTCAAACAGGTGGCGAATGGCGGCCAGGTGCTGCTTGACCGTCGGTGCCGACAACGTCTGCGTCTGCAGTTCGATCCAGGTGGCTACGTGCAGCGGCTGTACAACGGTGATCGACATCACGCCTGCTTGCGCGCACCAGGCGAGAAAACCCCCAACAGCATGCGCATACGCACGCCGCGTATTCGGGTTGCGGATGTTGGACGCGAAAAACTCAAGAAACCGGACACTGGCCTGCTCGCCGGCGGCAGTGACCAGCGCCGGGGTGGGAATGGCATCGAGCGAGATGAGCTGGTTCATGGTCTTTTCGTACTCAAATGGACCTTATAGCCTGCGGCCGCGAGCTCGCTGACTAATTTCAGCTTCCAGCCGCCTCCGCTATCCATCGTTTCCCAAAGCACACCTTGGTAATCACTGGGTAGCTCAAGATCTCCGCTCTTGAGAGCACATACTTTGTTCCGGCCAAGGCGCCCAATAAAATACCCGAGTTCGAGCACGACATTCTGCCGTGCGCGAGGCTGAAGCTTACCGCCCTTCACGCACCCTTCATCGTCAGGTGTGAGCAGCACGACGGCAAACCCGACATCGCCGTGCGCCTCGAATTTCTCGATGATCGTTCGGCCCTGGTTGGCCTGCTCATGCAGGATGACCGGCTCGAAGTCGATGTGCTCAAGAAAGCGTGCGACGGTCTCGCGCGCTCCGTTGTCGTGGCCATGGACAACGAACACGCGCCGGGAAAGCGGCATCGATTTCGAATTGGTATTACTCACAGGCGATAACTGGTGCTCAATGTCCGCCAGCTCAGCCTGCAGGGAGGCCCGTGCCGACTGAAGAAGTCCGATGGACCGTCTGATGTTCTCTCCAACCTCCTCTCGAAGTTGGGCCTCCAATGCACCACGCTTAGTAAAAATGCCTGGCCGTCCAATGGACTCATACAGATACCCCGCGCCCTGAAAATGGCGATAGCGCGACGAGTTATCGCCAAAGCAACGCTCAAGCGTGTCGCGGATCCTGGCCTGCAAAGCGACAAGAATTTGCTTGTTGTCATCCGAATACGTCTGAACATCGATTGCGCGTAGTTGATCAACATGTTCGTCGAGTGCGCGAATCCGATGTGCAATCTGAGCTGGTGACAGGGAGGAAGGGGTAGCCGTGGCGCTCATCGAAGTGATCTTATCTATATGTGATAAAGGACATTATCATATATAAAAGGAGCTCTCTCGAAAAATTTTAAGGCGCTCAACTTGCGCATCGCCTACAGTGAAAAGGCCCATCGTTTCGATAAGGTCATGATGGATTTGGAAGCAACGGCGATGGATCGAAATCGTGGGAGGGTGCATATCCGTTCGTGATGTGCACT
Organism: Caballeronia sp. M23-90; assembly: GCF_053574605.1. Lineage (NCBI taxonomy): Bacteria > Pseudomonadati > Pseudomonadota > Betaproteobacteria > Burkholderiales > Burkholderiaceae > Caballeronia > Caballeronia sp. M23-90. The sequence goes on from NZ_JBSIPA010000249.1 coordinate 1,472, forward strand.
GAGACTTCGGATCACCGAAAAAGACTATAAGCCGAACTTAAATTTGGAGGTTTGTATCCTATGACTGAATGGACCGAAAACAAAAAGTGGTGTATGGATCTTTTGAAGAACGCAATTTCTTTTGTTGCTGCAGCGGCCATTACTCTATTTGTGATTAATCGAGTTCAAGACTCGCACGCCTTTGAGAACGCGAAGGCTACCGCATACTATTCAGAACGAGTGAAAGCCCTTGATGAATTCGAGTCCGCTGCGTTGAGATACGATTTATCTGCGCACACGGCATTTACAGATCTGTTTGAGTGGAGGTCGAAGCAAAAGACGTCAGCCATGCTTAAGTACGAGCAAGATGATTACCCTCGCTGGCTGCTTGCTCTCGAAACCGTCCAATTTCTTTTCGTGGATTGCGCAAATGCGGTACAAGCACTCGAAGACGCGGGGACTAGGCGCCACAAGATTTATCACGACAACGTAGTGGCACAAGTAGACCGGAATGGTGAAATTGATGAAAAGTGGAGGAGCGAGCAAGTCAACAATCTGTGGAAAGCGCGAAAAGAGTTCGACAATCTTACGGACGATATGGGACAAAAGAGAAAGCATCTAGTCGCGGGGATTCAGACCTCGTTATTCCCAATCAAAGACGACAAGTCGATAGCAACCGCCTGCGCTTCGCAAAAGACACCGCAGTGACTGGTGGTGATCGATGCGATCTCAGATTTAGGAAGGGCCATAGCAAGTAAATTTTCTTCGGCTAATCACAACGGAAGTCGTTAGTTTGTCTTCAAGCGGCGCAAGAAATCGAATTATCCAGGATTATTGCGAATATCGTAGCTGTTGAGCTAGAGATAAATGCTCCCGACACTGGCTTGACATAACACCTGTTGCGACTGGGGACAGCGGTTGGGCAACTAGGAGGACATAGTCGCACGGGATGCTCCTGTGAGTATGGCTGAGATGCTGCTGGGCGTACACTGGTCTGCCTGGCGTAGAAACTTCGCCGAGGTCAACCCCGAAGTTAGCGTAGTTGCTTGGATGCCATCCACAAACAGGAAAGTTTTCCGTGAAGCTGTTTTCAAGCGTAAAACTCGTGAGCGTTTCCTCTTGTGCGTACGCCTCGCCGATGGTGTTGTACCGATGTCCGCACTTCATTACGCACGAAATGGCTTCCCGCAAGTCGCCCCCCGTGTAGCAGCAACGCCCGGCGCACGATCCCATCTTCAGTCATCGTCATCTCCTGGATTGTGTCCTGCCGTGATTGGCTTCATAAGCCCAAATGTATCGTGAGACCTAACTGCAATACCTAGCGGCACCGCTGAGACTCTGCAACGCCGCTCCCATTGGCCTTCGTTATCGAGAATTATTTAACGACCCGTCGAGGTTTTTCAAGATGCAATCATCCGCCCAAGCGGCGATATGCGTTTAGGTGTCGTACAAGCCCCTGCTTGTCCCCGCGTATTTCGCTCAAACGCGCAAGATTAAAATGTGCGTCGGCGTGAGTGTCGTCCAGCGCAAGGCTTTTCTCATATGCAGTTGTCGCAGCGTCATACCGTTTTAGCTCCTCAAGTACAACGGCGCGATTGAAATGAAGCAGTGCGTCGTTGGGGAAATTTCGCAAAGCTTCATCGAATACGGAAAGCGCGTCCTCGCAACGAGTCTCGGCTTCGCACAGCAAGACACCCAGATTGATATAGGCGAGGTAGTGCGGATCCGGAGACAATTCCAATGCTTTGCGATATGCCTGCTCGGCGCCGAGAACGTCGGTGCTTGTCAATTGTTCCGCAAGCGCTACCCACTCGTCAGCCTGCTGTGCCCGGCTCTTTAAAGTTCGCGGCGTGGCGTCGAGAAACGCTACGTCGCCTTTGACAGGTGCGACCTCGAAATCTAGGAGATGTTGACCCGATGTCGCATCCCATTGATCGTCGCCTGTTTTGACAGCGATCGCGTCACCGACCGCGGTAATGCGAATCCCCGATAGCGGGAGTTCGTTAGGCAACTCCGCTTTTAATTTTCCAAGCGCGCGCAGTATTTTGCGCGACGGAATCTTCGATGATTGCAACTGAAAAGCCGTGCGCAACAGCACGACGTCCTGAAACGTAAATCGCAGCTCGTTGCGCTTGCCGCGCGTGGGCTGAACGAAGCCGGCGTCGATCAATCCCGACAACACGCGTCTCGAGACGCCAAGAATTGATTGCAGGCTGCGTAGCGTGTAGTCGTGTCCGGCATTGCGTTTAATCACTTGCGCGCCCGCACCTTTGCTGGCGTCGCTTCTTCGACCTTCGGGGGTGCGCGCTTGACCGGCCGGCGAGGTTTAGCCGCCAACGATTCCACTTCCGCAGGAGGCGCTTTGCGTGCAGCGGAGGGTTTCGCCGGCGCAGTTTTCTTCGATTTGTTCGCAGTCAGACTTGCGCGAAGCGCTTCCATCAGGTCGATCACCTGGCCACCCGACTGGCCATCAGATGCCTCTGGCGACACAATCTGTTTGCCGGCAATCTTTTGATCGATGGCTTCGAGGATCCGCTTTTTCTCCTCATCCTCATAGGCGGTCGGATCGTAGGCGTCTTCCGAGACCTGATCGATGATTTGCAGCGCCAGCTGCAGCTCCTTGTCTGTGACGGCCTCGTCTTCGATATGCAAATCGCTCAGTGCGCGCACCTCGTCGGCAAACAGTAGCTGCTGAAAAACCATGCCGTCTTCGGCGGGGCGGACCTGCACCACTCGGGTTTTCCCCTTATACGACCATTTGGCGAGCGCACAGCGCCCGCTTTCACGCATGGCTTGCCGCAGGAGGCTGTACGGTTTACCGCCGCGTTTGTCCGGGGCAATGAAATATGCCTTGTCGTAAAAGAGCGGGTCGACTGATTTTTCAGGTACGAAGGAAACGATTTCGACCACGTGAGTGGCTCCTTCCTCGAGCGCCTTCAGTTCTTCGGGCGCGAAGACAACGAAATTGCCTTTTTCAAACTCGTAGCCTTTTTTCATGTCCGCACGAGCGACAACCTCGCCGGTCGCCTCGGAAATGTATTGCTGCTTGACCCTGCCACCCTCCGGCGTCAGAAGGTTAAAGCCGACCCCGGAGGCGCTCTCGGTTGCTGAAAACAGCTTGACCGGGATGGAAACCAGGCCGAAAGAAAGCGTCAACGAAGCAATCGAGCGCGCTGCCATGGTTTTCTCTCCTGGTCGCCGGCGACAGAGCGCGCGGCTGCGGCATACGAGGGACGGGCGAGCGGCCGAGCCCGTTGGCTGTTTAGTTTCGATTTTCTTGATTATTAGCCGCAACATGAGAGCATGCAATATGCCCGGCACTGGTCCTGCGCCCTGACGGGCACGGACTGTGCACTTCCCCTGGACCGAGGAGAGCCGCCATGCCAGGACGATGGAGCACGACGCAAAAGCGCCAACGCCCGGTCGCAAACGATCCGCCTGGCGCGATGCCTTCGATCATTGAACCGGAGCTCGCGACACTGGCGAGTCGTCCGCCGGCATCCGGTGACTGGTCCTACGAAATTAAGTACGACGGATACAGGATGCTGATTCGCGTCGATGGCGGTTCCGTCAAACTTTTTACCCGGAACGGGCACGACTGGACCGATCGGATGCCGAAGCTGCGGGCAGCGGTTGAATCGCTTCCTGTCGAAAACGCGTGGCTCGATGGAGAGGCGGTAGTGCTGAACGCCAGCGGAACACCTGATTTCAATGCGCTGCAAAACGCATTCGACCGCAGAAGCACAGCAAAAATCGTCATCTTCCTCTTCGACATCCTTTGGCTCAACGGGGAAGATGTTCGCAGCGAGCCCTTGCGCACAAGGCGCCAGTTACTCCACGACCTGCTCGAAGAGGTTCACGATCCGCTTATCCGATACTCCGCGGACTTCGCTGAGGATCCGCAGTCGCTGGTCGCCTCCGCCTGCAAAATGAATCTTGAGGGAATCATCGGCAAGCGCGGCGATGCGCCGTATCGCTCTGGACGCTCAACCAACTGGGTCAAACTCAAATGCAATCTTCGCCAGGAGTTTGTGATCGCTGGCATCTCGGGCAACAAAGGCGCGAAATCCGGGGTCCGCTCGCTTTTGCTGGGTGTCTATGACGCCAGTGGTCTACTTCATTACGCGGGCAACGTCGCGCCTTCAGTCAAAGCATCACGCAACGACGCAATCTCCAAGCGTATCGAGCCGTTAAAACAGAAGAAGGCAGCGTTTTCCGTTGCTCCCGAGCCTGACCAGGACCGTGACTACATATGGTTGAAGCCCGAGCTCGTATGCGAAGTATCGTTTCTGGAATGGACCCCAAGCGGCGAGATCCGGCATGCGGTTTTCTATGCAATGCGCGAGGACAAACCTGCTCACGCAGTTGTGAAAGAGCAGGGCGCGGTGATACCCGGCGAGGAAGCAGCGCCTGACGACTTGAGGTCGTCTCGAGAGCGGACGGGTACGAAAGGGTCTGTCTTCATCGCGAATATCAAAGTAACGAACCCCGCCCGGGTTGTCGACGGCACTTCTGGCAAAACAAAGGTCGAGCTTGCTCGATACTACGACGACATCTCAGAGTGGGCGCTTCCCTATCTTCACAACCGGCCACTCACATTGGTACGGGCGCCCGACGGCATCAACGGCGAGCTGTTCTTCCAAAAGCATTCCGAGCGTGTGCGCATACCGGGTGTCGAAGAGCTTCCGGTTGAGCTCCATCCGCGCCATCCGCCGCTGCTCGTTGCAAACAATGCAGAATCGCTTGTAGGACTCGCCCAGATGAGCGTGGTCGAGCTGCATTCTTGGAACGCGGTCGCACCAGACCTAACCCATCCGGATCGCGTCATCTTCGATCTGGATCCTGACCCGTCGCTGCCCTGGTCGGCGATGCTCGATGCGGCCTCGCTCACCAAGCTCGTGCTTGACGAAATCGGACTCAAGTCATTCGCCAAGACGAGCGGCGGCAAAGGGTTTCATATTGTCGTTCCGCTCACACGTAAGCAGAGCTGGGCGGAAGTTAAGGGGTTCTCGCAAGCGCTTGCGCAACACATGGCGAAGGTCTTGCCCGATCACTTCTCAGCAGTCTTGGGGCCGCGAAACCGGGTTGGCAAAATCTTCATCGACTATCTGCGAAACAGCCGCGGTGCAAGTACGGTTGCGCCGTTCTCTGTTCGCGCGCGGCCCGGTCTGGCGGTGTCGATGCCCATTGCCTGGGACGAATTAAAAGACGTCACCGCTGGCGATCAATGGTCGATGAGCTCAGCACTTGCCCGGCAACGCTCGCTCAACAGCGATCCGTGGGAAGGCTATTGGCGAACCCGGCAGGGCATCACGGTAGCGATGCGCCGCGCCATCGGCATGCAGCGTTGATGTGTTTGGGCACACTCTTCGGTAAGCAGTTGCGTACGGCTACGAGCGCTGCGCGATTGCGTCCGCGCAGATGGCCAAGACGCGCTGAACCATGGTGCTTGATAAGTTCAGCGCCATATCTCCCGTGAATAACGCTTGAACGTGCGCCTGCCGGATCACGACCTTGGCTTTAAACAGGTCGCGTCTCGCGAGTCGTAACGCGAGCTGCCCGAGGTTGACTCGCTCAAGCCACGGCATCTTTACAGCGTTTCGTCTGAGCCAGAGCCGGCAACTCTCGACCACGTGGTCGACCCGCCATTCACTGGTCAAGCTATGCGACGCTGCAGCAGTCACGACCAGAAAGCACAACAATTCGGCGCGACGTTCATTCTCTACAAACATGCAACTCCTCATCTAGCGTTTCTGTTGGCCTTGCATCGCTTGGGTCATGCGCTGACTGCACCTGATCGCGGTGCCAATGCAACTTCCGTCACACCCGTTGCAATAGTGACGGTTGCGAACGTCCTCGGACGCCCTCCATGCGTTGTGATGGTCTGCTGGCGGCGTACCGACGGTGCGCCCGTTCTCACGGGCGTAAAACGTCGGCTCGCCGCTCTTCCCGCGAGACACCGCTTCGTCCACCAAGTCGCCGAAGGCTGCTCGCAGCTCCGCGACGAAGGCCGCCATCTCCGGCATCGGATGCTTTCGTCGAACAAGCTTATCCACAACAGCCTCCGCAATCGACTAAAAAGGGGCAATTCAGCGTTTCAAAACCCGTTATAGAATACTGTACATCCATACAGTATTGTCTGTCCATGAGCCGCCCGATCCCGATTACCGCCGACGCCGCAGGCTCATTTCTCATCGAAGTGCTGGCGAAGGTGCCCGCAGGCTTTCCCAGTCCGGCGCAGGACCATACGCAAAAGCGCATCGATCTCAATGACGTGCTCGTGCTCAACCCGATCGCGACGTTTCTGTTTCAGGTCGAAGGGGACTCGATGATTGACGCCAGGATCTTTGACGGCGACCGGCTGATCGTTGATCGCTCGATCGAGGCGGTCCATGGTCGTGTGGTCCTTGCCTGCGTTGACGACGAGTTCACGGTCAAGCGCTTGTACAAACGTTCGGGTGTCGTTCGTCTGCATGCCGCGAACCCGCTCTATCCCCCGATTACGTTCGTCGAAGGACAGGAAATGAGCGTGTGGGGCGTGGTCACGTGGAACTTGCGTCAGCTGCTGCATCCGCAGAAACGTCGATGACCACCTTTGCGCTCATTGACGGCAACAACTTCTACGTCTCGTGCGAGCGGTGTTTCAGGCCGTCGCTCATCGGCAAACCTGTCGTCGTACTCAGCAACAATGATGGGTGCGCAGTCGCGAGATCGCAGGAAGCGAAAGACCTGAAAGTGGGAATGGGGCAGCCGTATTTCCAAATTCGTGACCTCGAGCGCACCAGCGGCCTTATCGCACTCAGCTCAAATTACGCCCTGTATGCTGATCTCAGCGACCGCATGATGTCATTGATAGGCCAGTATTCGCCCGTCCAGGAAATCTACTCGATCGACGAATGTTTCCTCGACCTGGGCGGGTTTTGCTGCGACCTGACGACCTATGGCCTTCAGATACGCGCTCAGGTGCTGCAGTGGATCGGCATCCCGACTTGCATTGGCATCGGCCCCACGAAAACGCTCGCGAAAATGGCGAACCACATCGCGAAGAAAAATGTGGGCCGCCCGTGGTACGGCGTTTGTGACATCGGAATACTGACGGCAGGAGAGCGCGACAGTATCTTTGCGAGCGTGGACGTTGGCGAGGTCTGGGGCGTGGGCCGCAAAATCGGCGCGCGTCTGCATGAGATGGGTGTCGAAACGGTGCTGCAATTCAAACGCGTGAGTCCCTCGTTCATCCGCAAGCAGTTTTCCGTAGTGCTTGAGCGGACTCTGCTCGAGCTCAATGGCATTGCGTGCTACGGGTTTGAAGATGCGGGGCAGCCGCAGAAGCAAGTGCTTTGCTCACGCAGCTTCGGTCATGTCGTGTACACCCTCGATGAACTGACGCAGGCCATCACGCAATTTGTCGCCACTGCAGCAGAGCGATTGCGTCGTCAAGCGTTGCACGCCAATCAGGTCCAGGTTTTCATCCGAACAAGCCCGTTCAAACGCGACGACCCGCAATACAGCCGTGCCATCAATGTTCCGCTCGTTTCACCCACGTCGGACACGCTGACGCTGGTCGACTCGGCGTTGTTCGGACTGCGCCAGATCTACCGGGAAGGGTTTCGATATGCGAAGGCGGGCGTGCTGCTTCACGAGTTGCAATCAACGTCGATTGAGCAAGGCGAGCTCTTCGGTCGCGATGCCAGCCGGCAGGCGAAGATGATGGTGGCGCTTGATGCGATTAACGACAAGTACGGACGTGGGACATTGAAGGTCGGCGCCGTTGAGCAGCGCAGAACATGGCACATGAATCAGGACAAGCGCAGTCCCGCTTACACGTCCGACTGGGCAGCACTTCCGATTGTGCGATAGGACTGGTCGGTGGAACGGTGATCACCTCTTCGACCAGCGCTGGCCACGCGGGTATCATGGTTCACGAACAAGAGATGGAGAGCATTCGTCATGTGTTATGTATGAACGCATCCCATTTGCGCCAGTTTTTCGTGTGTTCCAACATGACAGAAAGGCTTGCAGCTATGTATCCGGCCTTGTTACAGCCGAGTGGCTGGCTGTGGGCCCCAATGAAATCCGCTGA